>DASSFG010000109.1:0-7191 GCA_035694685.1 Pirellulales bacterium | reverse complement strand
CCACGACGCGTTTGGCTTCCTCGAATCGCGCGTCTTGTTCCCCATGAACTTGTGAGAGCGAAAACATGTCAGCGAGTCTCTGGTTTCTGTCCGTAGTTCTGGTGCTGAGCGGCCCGGACGGCGACGATTCGCCCGGCCGTCGCACGAACAATCAATTCGAAGTCGAAGAGACGCTGGTGACGTTGATCGACGAGATCGACGTGGCCGCTGAGGAGGCCGGGTTGGTCACGGAGATTTCCGTGCGCGAGGGGGCTGAGGTCAAGTCGGGCGAGAAGCTGGCTCAGATCAACGACAGCAAGGCGCAAGCCGCCAAAAAAGTTGCCAAAGCCGAGCACGATGTAGCCTTGGCCGAAGCCACCAACAACATTTCGGTGCGCTATGCCGAAGCGGCGGCCAAGGTGGCCGAATATGACTACCGCGCTCACTTCGAAGCGAACAAGAAAGCCAGGGCGGCGGTGCCCGACGTCGAATTGAAGAAGCTGTTGCTGACCTGGCACAAAGGCGAGTTGGAAACCGAGAAGGCGCAGCTCGAATTCGACGTGGCGGGGCTGACGGCCAAGGTCAAAGAAGCCTCGGTCGAAGCTGCCGAAGACGACATCAAGCGCCGCCAGGTCTTCTCGCGCATCGATGGCATGGTGATGGACGTGTATAAGCACCCCAACGAATGGGTGAATCCAGGCGACCGCCTTCTGCGGCTGGTGCGCATGGAAAAGGTAAAGGTCGAGGGCCGCTTGACGATTTCCGACGTTTATCCGACACAAGTGAAAGGGCGCCCCGTGACGGTCGAATCGAGGATCGGCAACCGAACCGAGCGTTTTCAGGGCAAGATCGTGTTCGTGGCCCCCGAACTCGGACCAGGTGGCAAGTACCGCGTGATTGCGGAGGTCGAAAACCGCGAAGACCGCGGTGCCTGGTTGCTGCTCAAAGGCATGAGGCCCTCCATGACCGTCGACGCCGGCGTGGCCGCCGACACGGCAAAAACGAAAAACCGATAGTTGCCGCCAGGCAGCTCGGCGCGACGCTGGAAATGACGAATGACGAAATCCGAGTGACGAAAGAAGCCCGAACGACGAAGCACGAACGCCCATGGTTGACGATGGTTTCGTCATTCGGGCTTCGTGATTCTTTCGTCATTCGTCATTAGTCATTCGTCATTGGGACCGGCTACCACTTCAGTTGCCGGCACGCAGCGCGTCTGCCGCTCCAACCGAATCAAACGTATGTTGACCCTTCACGACAGCCTGGTATCGAGTTCGGCCCGCAAGCTGGCCATGCGCGTGCGGCCCGACCTGACCGCGCGCCAACATCGCTATCAGGGCCGCACGTATTGGGTCGTCAAAGAGCCCGTGGGACTGAATTACTTCCGTTTCCAGGAAGAAGAGTTCGCCATCCTCAAGATGCTCGACGGCCTGACCAGTCTGGACGAGATCAAAGAACAATTCGAGGCCGAGTTCCCGCCGCAAAAAATCGGCATTGAGGAGCTGCAGCAGTTCATCGGCATGCTGCACCGCAGCGGGCTGATCATCGCCAACGTCCCGGGACAAGGCCATCAGTTGCTGCTGCGCCGCAACGAACGCTGGAAGAAAGAATGGATGGGCCGGCTCAGCAACGTGCTCTCCATCCGCTTCAAGGGCATCGACCCCGACCGGATTCTGAATTGGCTCTATCCGCGGATGAAGTGGATCTATAGCACGCCCGCGGTCGTCGCCTGGTTCGTGCTCGCGCTTTCGGCCTTATCGCTGGTGCTGGTGCAGTTCGACGTGTTTCAATCGAAGCTGCCCGAGTTCCACCAGTTTTTCAACCTGAAGAATGCGCTCTGGCTCTCAATTGCCCTGGGGGCGACCAAGGTCATTCACGAGTTCGGCCACGGCCTGACGTGCAAGCATTTTGGCGGCGAGTGCCACGAGATGGGCGTGATGCTGCTGGTGCTCACGCCGTGCCTTTATTGCAACGTCTCCGATTCGTGGATGCTGCCCAACAAATGGCACCGCGCGGCCATCGGCGCGGCCGGCATGTACATCGAAATCATGATCGCTTCGATCTGCACGTTCGTCTGGTGGTTCAGCGAGCCGGGACTGCTCAACCATCTTTGCTTGAGCACGATGTTCGTGTGCTCGGTGAGCACGCTGATGTTCAACTCCAACCCGCTGTTGCGCTACGACGGCTACTACATCCTGTCGGACCTGATCGAGATTCCAAACCTGCGCCAGAAGGCAACCGACATTCTGAACCGCAAGATGGGCGAGTGGTGCCTGGGCCTCGAGCCGCCGGACGATCCGTTCTTGCCCGAGCGCAATCAGATGCTGTTCGCCTTGTATAGCATCGCCGCCGCCATCTATCGCTGGGTGATCGTGTTCGGCATCATGTGGTTCTTGTACGAAGTCTGGAAGCCGTACCGGCTGGAAATCATCGGGCAGATCATCGGCGTGGCGGCGCTGTATGGCCTGCTGGTGCAGCCGTTCTGGAAACTAGGCAAGTTCTTTTACGTTCCCGGGAGGATTGAAAAAGTGAAAAAGCCGCGGATGTACGCCACGCTGGGTGTGATCGCGGCGGCCTTGTTGGCCGTCTTCCTGGTGCCGCTGCCGCATCGGGTGTATTGCACGTTCGAGATTCAGCCCCGCGACGCTCAAAAAGTGTTCGTCACGGTGCCCGGCGAAGTGGCCGACCTGCGCGTTCAAGCCGGCGACGAAGTTGCCGCAGGCGCCACGCTGGCCAAGCTGCAAAACCTCGACGTCGAGCTCGACATCGCCAAGCTGAAAGGCGAGCGTGAGCAAAACAAAATCCGTCTCGAAAACCTGACGAGCGAGCTCTACGACGGCGACAGCAAAGCGGCCTTCGAGATCAAACCGGTCGAAGACACCTTGAAGTCGATCGAAGAGCAGTTGAAAGAAAAGCTCATCGACCTGAATCGTCTGACGCTCCTTTCGCCCGTCGCCGGCGTGGTCTTGCCACCGCCCGAGCAAAACAAGCCGACCAATGAAAAGCAGCTTCCCTCCTGGACGGGCACGCCGCTGGCGGAACGCAACCGCCACGCTTACTTGCAAGAGGGCACCTTCTTTTGCCAGATCGGCGACCCGCAAAAAATGGAGGCGCAACTCGTCGTCGAGCAGTCGGACATCGAGTACGTGCGCATGGCGTTCGACAAAGACGCGGGGCCGGTGGTCGACCTCAAGCTCGATGAGTTGCCGTTGAAAAACCTGCAAGGGCGGGTGACGGAGGTGGCCAACGAACCGTTGCTGGTCTGCCCGCCGCACCTCGACAATAAGAACGGCGGCGAGGTGGCCACCAAGGCCGACGAGTCGGGCGTCAGTCGTCCGCAAACCACCTCCTATCAGGTGCGTGTGCCGCTCGACGACGAGCAGGGTCTGTTGCGCATCGGTTACAAGGGGCGGGCCCGCATTCACACTCGGCCCCAGACTCTCGGCCATCGGCTGCTGCGTCTGCTGGCCCAGACGTTCAACTTCCGGTTATGACGAGCTCACCTGGCGTACCGTCGGCGACCTCGACCTCGGAACTTGCGCTCGACGTGATCGCCGTCGGCGCGCACCCCGACGATGTCGAAATCGCCTGTGGCGGCACGTTGGCCATGCTGGCGCGGCAAGGCTATCGCGTGGGAATCATCGACCTGACCGACGGCGAGCCGACGCCGCTGTCGCCCGGCCCGGAGGTGCGGCTGGCCGAAGCCGAGAGGGCCGCCGAGGCGCTCGGCGTGGCGAAGCGCATCCAAATCGGCCTGACGAATCGCCGCTTGTTCGACGGCTTCGAGACGCGCGTGGCGCTGGCCAAAGAGTTACGCCGCTACCGGCCGAAGCTGGTGCTCGGCTTCGGCGAGAAGACGCCGCTCGCCTCGCCCGACCATTTTCAAGCGATGCAGATCACCGACGCGGCCGTGTTCTACTCGCGGCTGACCAAGTGGGAGGAGCATTTCGACGGGCTGCCGGTACACACCATCTCCGGCTATCTCTACTACACGCTGGCGTTTGCCGCCCTCGGCTTGCCGCCGGGGGCAGGTCACCTGGTTGTCGACATCAGCCAAACGCTGGAGACGAAGCTGGCCGCGATTCGTTGTTACGAGACGCAATTTCCGCCGGCCAAGGCCCACGTGTTGGAGCGTGTCCGGGCGTTCGCGTTACAGCAGGGTCAGGCCGCCGGCTACGACGCGGGTGAGCTTTTCACCAGCACGCGCACGCTTGGCACGCGCGACCTGATGCACTTCCTCTTCGGCCTCACGCCGGTGGAAGAACCGCGCAAGCCGGATGTGAGGTAGTCGCGATTTTACCGATAAAGCTGCACAAGTAGAGCGATAAACGCCAACGGGCCGGCTGCGACGCCAACCACGACCCCCACCCAATGGGTCCAAGGGCGGTCAAGCGAGACACGCCAATCAAAGAGCGTCACTCCAGTGATAAGTGTCGCCGCCGCAATCGTAGGTAGGTAGAAGGAAGAGAGGCCATATCCCAAAGGCCACCACGTCAATTGTGCGGAAATGGCCCGCAGCGTATACAAGGCGGCGAGCAACCAAAACAATCCTCGCCAAACCGGACCCGCGCGCAAGCGTCGCGATGCTGCGGCAAACAACACCCCTTCCAACACACCGACTCCAATGCTCCAATAGTACATAAGGCGCATTCCCGCCCATTGGTTCGCGCGTTGAGGCACCTCGCTTGCCGGCCACGCGACCGCAACAAGGCCGGCCAATCCGTAGAATCCAGTCCAAAGAGCGATAAACACGCCGTACACGCACATCAACCATTCACCCGGTTCACGTGCGAAGCCGAGTCCGCGTCGCCAACGGTCGATAAACAACAGCAGTCCGGCGAACGCAGCCCCGCTAAACGGAGCGTAACAGGCGCGCAGCAGTGTAACGGCGGCAGTTGGTTGTTTCTCCCGCAAACCGCTTGTTGTCTCGAAGTTCTGCACCGCAGCAAGGCAAACCGCGCTGGCTGCTATCCAGACAAATAGATGCACAATGCTGAGCCGCGGCGGCTCAGAACTTCTCGTTGGTGACAGCCGGTCGGAAACGCTCTCGAGCGGCGGTTGCTGAAGCGGATTGCCGTCATGCGCCGGCGCCGGTTGATTGGGATCAATCGTCATCGGTCATTGAACCAGGCTCAAAATAGCCTGCGCTGTTTATCGTCGTTTCTGGCATGGTTTGGGAGCCGTCGTGCAATCCGTATGATAACCCTTGGCTAACGCCGTGCCAGGCGGCCGAGACCCAAGGGTAGTGTCTTGAAGTTGAGTTGCTGGCGTAGGGTGGACCAGTCCGACCCTACGAGGATGCGTACGTCGAGCGAGCAACTCAACATTAGCGATTAAGATCGCCTTGTCTCGCGCGGTCGAATGAGATAGCATTTTGTGGCGAGATGCCGACTATATTGCGCACTGGCCCCTACCGTTTCTTCTTCTATGCCGGCGACGGAGGCGAGCCACCACACGTTCATGTCGAGCGGGACGACAAACAGGCAAAGCTTTGGCTACATCCAGTCCGCCTGGCAAACAGTAAGGGCTTTGGCGGCCCGGAATTGCGGACGATTGAATCACTCGTTGACAAGAACCAGGACCGCTTGATAGAAGGCTGGAATGAGTACTTCCGAGGTGAAACCCCAGGCAGTAAGCGCCGTCGCCGTCCGCGTTGACAATTCCGCAATCTGCGTCGACCTTTCCGACGGCCGGATAATTTCCGTTCCCTTAGCCTGGTATCCACGGCTGGTGCGCGCCACGAAAAAGGAACGCGGCGAGTGGCGTCTTGTCGGCGGGGGTAGCGGTATTCACTGGCCGGCGCTTGACGAGGACATTAGCGTCGACAACTTACTCGCCGGTCATCCGTCAGCGGAAAGCGAACAATCGTATCAAAAGTGGCTCGCCCAGCGTGCATCAAACCGCCCGCGGCGGCGGGGCCAAACTTAACCATATCCTTGTATCCAGGCCACTAGCCCGACGGTTGATACTGCCCCCCACGCGACGACCGCTGCAACGCCAGCCCAGTGTGTCCATGGCCGGCTTAAGCCCGTCTTCCAGTCAACGAAGGCTGCGGATCCGACAATGCCGCCCGCGGTGATTGCCGGTAGGTACCAGACGAGCGGATGGTTCAGCGAAGCCAGCCAATTGTGCAATGCGATGCTGTAACGGAAAAAGCTCAGTCCGACTTTTCCGACAAGGTCGCATGTGAGCCTGAAAGCTGCGAGTGCGGCCAGCAACCAGAACACGCGTCGCCAAAGTCGCGGCTCATCGAGCCGAAACGCGGCGGCGGCATAAAAGACGATCTGCAGTGCCATCGGCGCGACACCGGCCAGCACGGTCAAATGCGGTCTCGACCATCCGGCGAGTATCGCGAGGCTGTGCAAGTAGTTCATCAGTGTCGCCGCAACGGCAGCCCCGTTCGCCACGAGCAACCAATCGCCTGGTTGTCGCGCGAAGCCGCGTCCACGTTGCCAACGGTAAAGGAACAGCAACAACCCCGTCAGCCATGCACCCTGAATGGGAGCCACGATGACGACCGAAGCTAGCACAATGTCTCGCGGCCGATGCGTCATGGCGAACATCAGTTGCAATACCGTGAGCCAGACGGCGGTCGCCGCGGTCCAAGCAAGCAGGTGCGTAATGCGAAGCCGCGAAGGTTCTTCGTCGGGGACGTACGCCATGGCTATCTCGAACGAGAAGGAAGGTCAGGTTCTTTCGGTCAGTGACGCGCGCACATCTACTTACACCCGAGTTGCAGTGAGCGCCGTGCCTTCGACCGCATTAGATCGAGCACGTGCCCCACATGTCGATACTGTGCCAATTCCTCCTCTTCGTCCTCGCTCAGTTCGCCATCTTTGTTTTTGACTGCTAACCAGTGTATCCGCTCGAGGTCGTAGCCGTCTAACTGCAGGTTTAAGATGGAGTTGGCGGCATCTACCGACAAATCGCCCCGGTCGGGAAGTATCGCGCGGTTCAAAATAGCCGCTACGCTGTTTATCGTCACTTCTGGCATGGTTTGGATCTCGTTGTCCAAACCGTATGATAACCTTTGCTAACCTCCTGTCAGCCGGTCGAGACATGCGGTTAGTTTCCGAAAGTTGAGTTGCTGGCGTAGGGTGGGACTGGCCTGCGCAAAATACTCGAGTATCAGGCAAGAGCGAGGTGAAATTCTACGCTGGGTATGTTCCGCTGCGCCCCCGCCGGGCTTGCCCCGGTGGAGCGGTGACTGAC
>DASSFG010000108.1:0-11709 GCA_035694685.1 Pirellulales bacterium | reverse complement strand
AATGGCGATCAGATCGAGCGCGTTTTCGATCAGTGCACGAAACTGCTGATCGCTGAACTGCAACCGCGCCCCCGCGCCGTTGGCATGTTGCGTTTCTGTCGCCCGGCGTCTGTCGGCAGCTTGCTCGGAATGTCTTCCCATTGCCTCCACACGCCCCGCAACAAGTTGTGGCCAGCTTCCTGGATTATAGGCGACCTCAGAATTCCCACAACTGAGCAAGCTTGTTCGATGACCGCTTTTCGTGCCCAAGGAAAAAGCGATGCCGATGAACCGATTGATCTCGGCGATTTGACGCTCGCTGCTGAATGAAGGTCAAGGCGCTAGCCCGGAGCCGGCCCGCGGTACCGTGCATCGCCGAAACCAAGAATGGGGTAGAAGATGAACGGCAGGAAGATCATTCCCGCGGCGAAGCCGCCGCCCTTCCCGAAGCACTTCGCCAGTTCGACGGCAAGCAAGATGCCGATGATGATGTTCACGCAAGGAATGAGAAGCAGAATGATCCACCAAATCGGTTTGCCAATGATCTCCAGCATCACGACCGCATTGTAAATAGGAATCAACGCGGCCCAGCCGGGTTTGCCCGCTTTGGCAAAAATCTTCCAGAGCCCCGCGACCGTCCCGACGATGATCACGAGGTCAATCAGCAGTACTACGGCAGAAGAGCCTCCGCCACCGTTTTGAGAAAAATTGTTCTGTGCCAGAAGGACCAATGAATCGCCACGCATCAAAGTCTCCAGCGAAAGGTGGAAAAACAGCTCGGCGCCTCAGTACTTTCCGCCGCCAAGCGGACGCAAGCGTGCCGAAGCCACGCCCCGCGTTCGGCCATCATCGTATACTGATTCGGCGCCTGCTTGCAAATCTTTTACTGTGCAATTTTTTCCAGGCAAACCTAATACTCTGTCAGCCGCAGGTGGATGGATGGTGGGTAGTATCGCGTAGGGTGGGACGAGCGAAGCGAGTCCCATCCGGGCAAGACCTTTTACGAGCGGGCGGTAAAGATCGACCTGGCGCACGTCATCCGCTTGGAGCCGCTGGCTTCCACGTCGTCGCCGCCCAAGAACGGTTCGCAGTAGTTGGCCGACGGCGATTGAGGCGTTTCAGGGCTTGGCCAGCCAAATCATCACGCCGTCGGCTGGTCCAGGAGCGCTTGACGAACTGGTCGGGGAAGTCCTCTTCATGGCGCGTATCCGTAACAGGGCCAGCCGTTCGCCAGGGTCGGCGACCTGAGTACCGCTGGCACCGGCTTGCTCGGTCGAATAGCCGGGGCTGTCGCCGAGCCAGGCGGCGGCAGCTTCAGCGATCCCCATGCTGAACGACGACTGCGGGCCCGCGATCGTCAATTGCCATTTGCCGTTTCGATCGGGACGAATCGCGGCGGTCAAAAGGTATTCTCCGTCCCGGAATGGCCCGGAGCTACCGGAATTGGCCGGAAAACCGTTCTCGGGAACGTCCTGTGTGACTGTGAAAAGATGGAGTGGACCGCTTCCTTTAGGCACGTGGATTCGCCAACGCCAAAGCATATCTTCATACGTCGGCACGGCAATCACGTTGATCTTGGTGGGATCGCTAATCACCAGCCGGCCCAGTTCCTTACTCAGCTTCGCGTTTTCATCGCGCAATTTGCCAAGCTGCCACGACGTAAACAGGTTCGAGCCCACCAGGCTCAGGATGAACAAGACCAGGATAAAGGCACGTAAAGAAAAGCGCGGGGCCCGCATTGATTTAACGATGCTCCAGGTTGGTTCTTAAATCGTTGTTCGCCGAAGCGCGCATATTATTGGTTTACTCGGTTGTTCCCTTCCTCTTCGTTGGCGGGCTGCCATTGGAAGCGATACGCGTCACCCAGCCGCAGCCGCGCGATGTAGACGATCTGGTGTGTGTGCCCGACGAAGTGGCTTACCGTCTCGAAGATGGCCGCCAGGGCGGTCGCGTCGAAACCCTGAATGCGGCGCGGTTCGAGGAGTCTATCGGGCGGAAGCTCGGCCAGGGCGCAGTGGGCTTCCGTCAGCGTTTGGCGCAGCCGCGAAAGCAGTTCGGCCTTGGTAAGTGGGCGCCGGTCGGAAAACTCCTGGGCGCGGTCCCGCACGTCGGGCGCTCCGCCGACGCCATGGATGATCCATTGCCGCACGTTGCCGCAGAGGTGCAGGAGGATGTTTTGTATGCTGTTCTGCGACTCGTGCTGCCGCCACCAAAGATCTTCGTCGCGAAGCTGGTCGAGGCAGTGCTCGACCTTCTTCATCGAATCAGCCAGTGTGTGCCGCGCCTCGTTCACAAAGGCACGGCCGATGGAAACATCAGCATCGCGGCCAGGCAAACGGTCTCGGGATTCGATGGGCATGTATATTCACGCTCCTGGTCTTGACTCCATCATGATAGAACCTCAGCTATCCAGCGATGCGACTCCCGCACGAGCACGGGATTCGTTTCCATCGTGTAGTAAGCGAGTGCGATCAGCGCCTGCGACAGTACCCAGCCACGCGCCCGAGCTCGAGTGGCCTCGTCCACGGCGAGCGCGGTCAGAAAGGTGTCGCGGCTGCGCGCGGAAAACATCTTCCATGCGACCATAACATCGCATGCCGGATCGCCTACGCCAAGGCAGCCGAAGTCGATCACGGCGGTGAGCCGGCCCTCTTTGGCAAGTACGTTACGCGAGTCGAGGTCGCCGTGGATCCAGACCGCTGCTCGCTCCCAGTCTCGGGCGCTCAGTCCCGCCTGCCATACTGCTGTCACGGCGTGCGCGTCGATGGCAGCGCCTAACGAGGCAATCGCAGAACGCACCGCCTGATCTCGCGCTGCCAGCGGCACGCCGCGCCAAGCGTTATGTTCACCGGGTGGCGGTCCACCCGTCAGATCCACTCGCTGGAGTGTTGCGATAAAGGTCGCCAAATCAGTCGCCGCCTGGTCCGCGTCTATCCTGGCGGAGGTTCCGGGTTCGCCTTCGAGCCACCGGTAGATGGCCCAATCAAAAGGATAGCCTTCGCCCGGCTTCCCAGCCGCGAGTGCCGCCGGAACGGCCAGCGGCAGTAGCGGCGCGAGCTTCGGTAACCAAATACGCTCCTTTTCCAGGCGCCCAGCGCTCTGGTCTCGGCGGGGAAGTCGTATCACCATATCGCTCCCCAGCCGGTACAGAGCATTGTCCGTCCCCCGAAAGGGAACGGAAACGACTTTCAAATCGGCCCATTCCGGGAACTGAGAGCGGATCAATCGCCTGACAAGGTTGCTGTTGATGTCTACCTCGTCAGCGTGCATTTTGATTGACGTCACGGTGAACTCTTTCCGCCGCGCGATGTTGGTAAGGGCTTGTACCATAAAAGTTGAATCTCGTCGGGCAGTTCCGGATAGGCAAAGCGATTTATGACGCCCAACTCAAAACCACGGCTCGCGTAGAACTTGCACGCGGCGACGTTGACATTCTGTGTTTCGACCTTCAGTTGGCGACAACCTCTCTCTAAAGCCCATCTTTCAACCGCGGCCTCCAGCCGCGCGGCGATCCCGCAGCGGCGTACCTCAGGCGAAATCCGGATGTCCCACAAAACGGCAAGGTCGCCCCGCCCCTCGAGGGTCTCAAATCCAGGTGTGCGAAAGGCCACGACCGCGCCGCCCACGGGACGACCGTCGCTTCTGGCCGAGATAAAACCCCAGTTCGATAGATCCCACTGCCGGCCCCAGTCCGCCGGGTGGCAGCCGGGAATGGCGTCATAGTCCTTCCAGTAAGGCGATGCCACCGGGTGTTCGACCAGGTGCAAGCCGCCCAGCCCGCCGTCGCGCATCACCAAATCAAGTGCGCAGTCGACAGTGAACGCGGTCGCGATCTGAGCATGCTCGGCAAGCCAATCGCGGCTCTCTTCACGAATTTGCACGTTTATCGGGTGATGGCGTTCCATCTCTTAGACAGTGAGTAGACAATTTCTTCAACGACTTCGCCGCCGGTGGGCGCGGCCGCACGGCATTTGTCCAAAGCTTCAAAACCGCACTTCTCCAGCACGCGGAGGGAGGCCACGTTCTGCCGGGCAACATGGGCGTGAAGCGGCCGATGCGGAATCAAGGCAGTGAACGTGGATAATGCCCGTGTGGCGATGCCTTGTCGCCAAAAACGCCTGCCGAGCCAGTAGCCGACGAGCCGTTCGCCCGATTCTTCCCAGCAAAGCACGTTTCCGGCGACTTCGGCCCCGAATACAATCGTGCGTTTCACGACGTTGTCGTCGGCGAGAATCCTTTGCCAGTGGGTCATAAACGCGTCGCAGTCGCGCGGCGGAAAGGCGGCCATTGCGTTGGCCACGGGATCGCGCTGATGCTCGAAAAACTCGGCGAGATCGGTCTCCACCACGTCACGCAGCGAAACGCCACCAGTTTGCTGCTCCCAACTGAGCACGTCGCCTTCGGGCAAGTCTTTGACGCCAAGCCGCCGCAGCATGTACAGAAGCTGCGCCCGATGGTGCATGCTGTGCGTGACGATGTGGGCGATGCCGCCGCCGAACGTCTTCTCGACGGGCGGACTGTCGAGAGTGTCCAAGAACCGCGCGTCCCACGCCCGGCGCTCGGCGACGCCGCGGGCAAGCTGTGCCAGTTCGGCCGCAACTCGGTTCAACCTCGCGATTAATTCGCCGACGGATGTGCCCGAACCTTCGACCACTTGCCGGCCGGCCATGAGTTGCGACCAGACTTCGACGTTGCGAATGACGTGCGTCAAAGTTGCCCGCACAGACCTGTGCGCGATATCGAATTCGCGATCGAGCTGTTCGTCGCTCAGATCGCGGCAGCGTTGCAGCAACTGCTGCGTCGTCCACGCGTCGTGTCCGAGCAGCCGGTCGAGCAGGTCCATGTTTCAATTGAGGTCGTGGTTTTCGCGAGCATCTCCCGCGGCGCCGCCGAAGTTATCTTGCCCCTCGGTGATGCGCAGGAATTGGTCGGCGACGACGTTCTCGAACGATTGCTCGTTGCCCGAAGGCCAGCGAATGGTGAGCTTGTCGAGATGGTCGAAGTCGCCCAAGCCCCAGTGGATTTCCAGGTCGCTGGAAGATAAATAGCTCGAGGCCGGTGCAACCTGCCCCACCCAGATTTCTTTGTCGCCCACGCGGCCCGTCGCGCGGGCGCCGTAGGCAAAGACGTTGGGGGCCGCGGCCCGCAGCTCGAGCGTCAACCAGTGCCCGGTCGTCTTGGAGCGGTTCTCCAACAGCATGGCGGGGCCTTCGTAATCGACCACGAACAGATCGGTCCGGCCGTCGCGGTTGAAGTCGCCCGTCGCCGAGCCGCGGCCAACCAGCGGCCTTGCGATTTCCGGCGCCAGCACGGGCACGAGGTCGACAAAGCGAGCGCCCTGCTGATTGCGAAACAACATGATCGGTTGCCGGAACTGCGCGCCGTGACCCTCGATGTCGGCCACGTTGTCGTAGACGTGCCCGTTGGCAAAACAGATGTCGGGCCAGCGGTCGTTGTCCATGTCCAGCCACTTGGCGCCGAAGCCCAGGCGCTCGCAGGTGGTAAGCGAGAGACCCGTAATGTTGCTGGCCTCCACAAAGAACCCGCCCCCCTCGTTGCGGTAAAGAGCGAAGCAGTTCTTGGCAAAGTCCGTGACGGTCAGGTCGAGGAGCCCGTCGCGGTTGAAGTCGGCCCAGTCGGCCCCCATCGCGGCCATCGGCTTGTAATTGCGTCCAACGGAAAGTCCGCTCAGCGTCCCCACGTTTTCGAACTTCATGTCGCCGAGATTGTGCATCATCTCGGCCGCGGTGCCATCATTGCCAATGTAAAAGTCGATGCGGTTGTCGTCGTCGTAATCGGTAAAAGCGAGCACCAGGCCCACGCCGTGCGTGTCTTTCATGCCCGACTGCTCGTTGGGGATCATCTCGAAGCCGTCCCGCCCATTGTTGCGCCAGACTTCGCCGAATTCGGGTTCGTACTCTTTGGGCGGGCAGCCGGATTTTACTCCCGGCGAAAGCTCGCAGTACTGCTTCGATTCCGGTCCGAACACGACGTAATTCAAAATGACCAGGTCGAGGTCGGCGTCGTTGTCGAGGTCCATGAAACCGGCACTGGCGCCCCAGTGGCCGTGATTCAGTGGATCGAGCGCGACCTGGCCAGTCACTTCCTCGAACGCTTTGCCACCGGCATTGCGGAACAACGCCAGGCGGTGAAAGCCCGTCAGCAGCAAGTCGAGCCAGCCGTCGCCGTCGTAGTCGCCCACCGCGCAGCCTGTCCAATTCTCGGCGTCGGCAAGGGTGAGCCCGCAGGCGTCCGTGACGTCTTCAAACTTTTTGCCGCCAAGGTTGTGGTACAAAATCGGATGCGGGTCGGCCACGAGCAACAGATCGACCCAACTGTCGCCGTCGTAGTCGAACATGGCGCAGCCCGAGCCAAACGCCTCGGTCGATTTCATGGGCCGCGGCTGCTGGGGCAGCGCGTATGTGACGCCTAAGGCATTCGCCACGTCGGCAAAGGCAATTCCGGCGGGATCAACTGGCGGCTTTTTCTCGGCCGGTTCGAGCTCGGCCGGATCGGTAATGACGGCGTTTGCCCGCGCTTTGCAGCCGGCAATCCACACGCCGAGCCAAACCGCCGCAGCCACCGAACAGACTGCCAATGCGAGTTTGAACTTGCGCGATTTCAGGCGCAACGGGGCAGAATCGACGAGCTGAGCCGGCTCAGACATGATGGGCGAGCAAAAATCCTCAGGGAAACGCTCGATTTATTGTAGCCTAGCTGAGAGTCGGGCAGTAGACGGCAGGTTTGGGACGGCGCCGCTTCATTTTCAAGACCGGCGATTTCTGCCGCCGTACTTAAGGGCCACGCCTTCTAAATAGCCGTGGGCGATTACCGGGCGCAACGGCATCGGTGGCTGCGGCAAAGCTGGCCGCGTTCGACCAAACACTCGTCAGATGTCCTGCCGGCCAGCGATGCCCCGGTGGCCGCGTTTCCGGGGCATCGCCGCGGCAACGCCTCTCTCGAAATTCATGTCCGCCCGGCGGCTCTGCCCCTGCCACCATTGCCGCTCGACCTGCTCGATGTCTGGTAATCGCGCACGGCTATTTAGTGGTCGACGGCCGTGACCACCGATTCTCGCACAATCCGGCAGGTCGAAAAGTCCCCCTTGAGCCTGTCCTCAATTTCTTCGCTGATCTGCTCAGAATTGCCTTGCAGATAAATCGTATCGAGGTCCGGCAAGTTGTGGAGTTGCGGAATCAGCAGCTCAACTTCGCGCGACGGGGACGCATCGCGACATGATACATCGATTAATTGCGGCCGACTCGTGCTTATGGCGAAGCTCGCTAGCCTGCTGCGGAAAACGACGCTTCTCACGTTCTGAAAGAAATGCTCGCCGGCGAGCCGTTGCCACCACACTTGCGAGCTGGGAGAGGCGGCGGACGGAGCGTAACGCATCGCAGGCGAGTATCCACGAGGGCCCCATGACTCGCTAGACTTCGCCCATGAGCTAACGTCTCCTTGCCAATCGTATTGCACCACTCCGCCAACGGACTCGATTGCTTTCACGGCCTCGGCCTGTTTTCGTGCGCGTTCGACCTTCCAGCCGAGCCAAACGGCGAACCCGGTCAGCACGATCAGAAAACCTCTTAGCGAAAACTGAAACCAACGGCGGATAACCATCGACCACGCTCGGCGGAAGCACGATCATGCCCAAGTTGCGCCTTGCACGCTACACTTTGACGGCGTCCAAGGCACGCTGGAGGCGGTTCTTGGGCTGCACGCCGACGAACGTCTCGACAGGCTGGCCCCCCTTGAAGACCATGAGCGTTGGAATACTGCTGACGCTGAATTTCTGAGCCATCTGCGGGCTATCGTCGATGTTGAGCTTGCCAACCTTGACTGAGCCTGCATATTCGCTGGCCAGTTCTTCGACCAAGGGAGCGATCATCCGGCAAGGGCCGCACCACGGCGCCCAGAAATCAACCAGCACCGGTTCCTGCGAATTGAGGACGTCGGTTTGAAAGTTGTCGTCGGTGAATTCGGTGACGTTGCCAGCCATCTGAATCAACTCCTGTTACGGTTAGGCGATCTCGAAGATAGGGAATTATAAGGGGGATGAAAGGGGTGTCAAATCGACGTTTATACCTGTGAGCCCGGCTGGGAAGGCCGACTGAGCGACGAACTTGGCCGGGTTTTTCCTCGGGCAGCCCGTGCCATTGCAGGTCCGGGCTGGCTGGAAACGACCGACGAGAGCCTCTCCGGCGCTGCGACGCGCAAGACGGCGTCCAGCAAACTGAAGGCGATTTGCGAGTCCGGCGTGCCTTGCGTGGCGTTGGCGTCGCAGTGCTTGCCCGCTGCGGAGAAAGTTGAAGCGGCATCCATCTCGCAATGGGCCGTCAGAACTGCCGATTGGCTGCTCGACCGGCTTGCGGCGCACAGCGGGCCGTGGCGACTGCATGTTTTTTGCGTTGCGGCGGCGGAGAGCTCCGTCACGCCTGCCCGTTGCCGTTACGTCCAACAGGCCGTGGCAAACATCCTGGCGAAAAAGCAGCGCCGCCTGCGGCGCTCTTGCAATGAGACGTACGCTGGACCGCTCGCATCCGACGAGTGGCTGCTGCAAGTGGGCATGCGCACGGCGACGGAGGGATATCTATCCGCTCTGCCGCCCCTGAGCTGGCCCGGATGGCGGCGCTGCGTTTCGCGGTTTCCAGGCGGTCGAGTGGACGTGCCTGCCGACCGCCGCGCGCCCTCACGGGCATTCGCCAAGCTCGCTGAGGTCGAACTGCGGTTGGCTCGTCAGCTCATGGCCTCTGAAAGCTGCGTCGATCTGGGCAGCAGTCCCGGAAGCTGGGCCTACTGGGCGTTGAAGCGCGGCGCGACCGTCGTCGCCGTCGATCGCAGTCCCTTGCGTACCGATCTGATGCGCGAGCCTAGGCTCACCTTCATCCGCGGCGACGCGTTCCGCTATCGCCCAACAGAGACGGTCGATTGGCTGCTGTGCGACGTGATCGCCTTTCCCGCCAAGACGATCGCCCGCGTGGAGCGATGGCTGAGTGAAGGTTGGTGCCGTTGGTTCTGCGTCACGATCAAGTTCCGCGGACAGGCCGACTACGACCAATTGGAGCCGCTCAAAGCCGGCCTTTCCTCCGCTGGACATGACTTTTATCTTCGCCGGCTGACCGCGAACAAAAACGAGGTCATGCTATTCGGGCGAACATCTGCGGACGGACGAACGGCGGGCGGGTTGTAGAGGGAGGCACTTGCCGGCCTGCCGTCGTTTAACCGCAGGGCCAGCGGCCCGCGCGGGCGCTCCAACGAATCGAGCGTCATGCATAACAGGATAGCCGTCGAAGCGAACTCGCGCTCGCGTGCGCCGTTGGCGGACGGTTAAACGACTGCGGTCGGGTCGTTTAACCCCAGGGCCAGCGGGCCGCGCGGGCGCTCCAACGAATCGAGCGTCATGCATGACAGGATAGCCATCGAAGCGAACTCGCGCCCGCGTGCGCCGTTGGCGGACGGTTAAACGACCACGGGCAGCGTGACCACGAACCGTGTGCCACGCTCGCAGAGCGGATCGACGAACACCTGGCCCCCATAGTATTCGACGATTTTGCGCACGATGGCGAGGCCCATGCCGCTGCCCGACTCATGCGCGCCCGGCAGACGCCGGCCCGGCAAAAAGACGTCTTCCCGCGCGGCGGCGGGTATACCGGCGCCGTTGTCGTATACCGCTAGCCAGACAAAACGTTCGTCGCCGCCGCGGGCCGGCAGACGCGATATTTCGATCTGCGGCGCATGCTTGTCGCAACCGTGACGCAGGGCATTGCGCAACAGGTTCGTCAGCACTTGCTTGACCCGCGCTTCGTTGCACCACACCGTCGGCAGTTCCGCCTGGACTTGAACCGCAACGCCTCGCTCGTCGATCAGCTCGCGCTGCTCGAAGAGCACCTCTTCAGCCACTCGGCCGAGTTCCACACGACCCGGCTCCATCGTAATGCTGCCGGTGCGCGCCAGCGTGACCAGATCTTCCAGAAACCGCCGCGATTGCTTCAGGCACGCCTCGACGTGCGTGAAGCCGTCGGTCAGCCCTTCCAGCGGAGCGCGTCCGTAAGACCGCCGCAATTCTCGAAAAGAGTGATCGAGCAGCATGAAGTTGGCATTCATGTCGTGCGACAGCGCGCGCACGAAGTGATCGAGCTCATGATGTGCACGGTGCAGCCGTTGAAAGCTCGCCCGGTCTTCGCGATCGCGGCGGGCGATGGCCAGCGCCTGCTCGATGGTTTGCTGCAACTGCTGTTCGCCTTGGCTCTGTTTGACGAAATAGTCGTGCGCGCCGCGTTTGATGGCCTCCGCCGCCACGCGCTCGTTGCCCTGGCCCGACATCATGACGATCGCTGCTCCCTGGGCGCGCTCGCTGACCCGGTCGAGCAACTCCAAACCATCGAAATCGGGCAGCAAGTAGTCGATCAGCACGACGTCCACCGCCCGACGCTCCAATTCGGCCAAAGCCGCGGACGACGAAGCGGCCTCGATCACGATCGGCGGGGGCGACATCGTCCGCCGAAGCTGCCAGGCCAGAAAGTCGCGATCGGGCTGATTGTCGTCGGCGATCAGCACGACCAAAGGCGCCGAGCGTGCCTGGGTCGGGCGTGCCTGCGTGGGGCGGGCCTGTGCGGGCCGAGCGGCAAGCGAAGTATGAGTGACCATACGCGTGTTTAAGTCCTGATGTACGGTCGCCGGCCGGCCGCCACCTGCGAGGGCCGTCGCAGCCGCGGCCGAATGGTGGCCGCAGCCGGCAGCGCGAAATAGAACGTCGCCCCCTGGCCAGCTTGCGATTCCAGCCACATCCGCCCGCCGTGCTGCTCGACGATCTTACGCGCGATGGCCAGGCCCGCGCCGGTGCCTTCATATTTTTCCCGTGCGTTCAGGCGGCGGAAAATGGCAAACACCGTTTCATGATACCGCGGCTCGATGCCGATGCCGTTGTCGCGAACGAACATGGTCGGTTGCTCGCCGCCCACCGTGCCCACCTCGACGACGGGCGGACGACTCTCGTTGAACTTCAAACCGTTGGCAACCAGGTTTTGCAGCACCATGCCCAGCAGCCGCGCGTCGCCGCGGACGCGCGGCAACCGCCCCAGGCGGCGCACCAGGCCGCCGCGCGCATCGATTGCCGGTCCCAGCGTCGCCAGTACGCCGTCGAAGACTTCGTCCAGCTCCAGATCACGCGCTTCAGGCGTGCGGCCCGCGCGGCAATAGTCCAGCAAATCGTCAATCAGCCGGCTCAACCGCTCGCAGAGCGTCACTAGCGAGCCCATCATACGGCGGCCGTTGTCGTCGAGTTTGTCGCGATAGTCTTCCAGTAGCATGCCGCAGTACGCGCTGATGCCACGCAACGGCTCCTTTAAGTCGTGCGAGGCGATGTACGTGAAATCATCCAACTCCTGATTGGCGCGGGCCAGGTCGCCGGCGCGGGCGGAGAGAGTGTCGACCAGATCTTGCAACTGCCGCTCACTCGCTTCCAGCCGCCGCAACAGGGGCTGGCTGATCCGCAGTAACAAGGTCGCGCCGGCAAAGACGAACACAGCCGTGCTGCCCAGCGCCAGCGCTAAGCTTCTGGCCACCGGCCGGCTTGCCGCGGCGGACAAAGAGGGAACGAGGTGCAGGCTCGTGATGGCGACCGCCCCCAGCGATACAATCGTCAAAACTGAGACCGAAAGGATCATTAACCGACGCCGCTCGTTCATGGCTTTTCGTAGCCCCGTTTGGTGCTTCTGCCTGAGTGATGCC
>DASSFG010000107.1:0-5614 GCA_035694685.1 Pirellulales bacterium | reverse complement strand
CAAGCCGTTGCGCACCGTCTTGTTCTCGGCAAACTTGTCGGTCACGATATCGGTCGGCGCCGAATCGAGATAGCGGCCTTCGCCGGTCGCCAGATAATAGCCCTGCAGGCCGTTGGGCAGATTGAACAGCATCTCACCACCGGTCGGGTGCAGACGGAGCGGATCTTGAAAAATGTTTTCGCGCCCCTTGCTCGAGCGGAAGTCAAAGCTCTGCCAAAAGGCGCCATGCTTCGACGGATGGCGCTCGACCACGCGGTTGTTGCGTGACACGCCCGACACGGCCATACCGGCGCGCTTCGCGAGGCCGTCGGCGACGTTGGCTGCGGTATCAATGCCTATCCCCGTTTCCAGCTCAGAGAACGTCGTCGGCAATTGCAAGAAGTCTTCGTACAAGGGCGGCTGCGTCGCTGTGCTGACAAACCAGTCGATCCGCACATACGGCACCGGCCGCGCTAAATTGGCCGGCAATAAATACTCGTCCGCCAGGCGGTCGAACGTCTCCGAGTCTTCGTAGATGGCGGCGTATGGGTATTCCAACAGCACGAGATCGAACAGGTTCAATGGGCTTCGTTCATTCGCCTGCCCATCTTCGTCATGCACGTGAAAAGGCTGCTTGTGCCAGCCCAGCTTGCGGATATCGACGGCGAACACCGTGCGCTGCGGCTCATCAAGCGCCGTGGGTCTTACCAGCGACGCCTCCAGCGAAAGATGGTTGATCGCCTTGGCAAAGGCGTCGGCGTGCAGGTCAAGCTCCTCGCGGGTGGCTCCGCCTGTCAGCAAATGGTTGATGCTGAAATAGCGGAAATAGGTGCGGTCGCTGATGCGCGTCGAGCGCACGTGGTCCAAGATAGTGGTCAGCACGTGCTCGGCGCCGCTCACAGCCGCGAGCGCCGCATCCTGAGAATCCTTGTTGCTCACCGCGACGTCGCCCGGGAACTCCGGAGCACCGGCGGCAATCCACCGCCTGATGGCGTCGACGTCGTTGGCCGCCAAACGCGGCTGTCCGGCCGGCGGCATGGCAGAGTCGTCGTCGGCCGTCACCAGCTCAAACAGCAGCGATTCCTCGGGCTTGCCCGCGACGACCGCATTCTCCAAGAGCAGCTTGGAATCGAGGATTTTGATGCCGCCGTTGGTGCGCGTGCCTCCGTGACATTCAAAGCACCGCACGCGGAACAATTCTTTCACGCGGGCGGCGAGGTCAGCCGGCGGCGGCACCGCGTCGCCATTCGGCGCGGACTTCGAGGTCTCGGCCCGCGAAAGACTGCACAACGTCAGCGCGATCGCCAACGGACCGATCAATCGATAAACGGTGGAAGCCAGCATGCGATTCCCCGGCGTTTTGCCACGCCTCGCGGCCAGAGTGCTCATGAATTTTGCCGAGGTCGAAAATCAATCTTTCGCCTTGGTTGTGGGCGGAGCCGGAGGCGCCGCCATCCGGTCCTTGCCGTCTTTGACTTCCGGAATCAACGGCATCTTGTCCGGCTCGGGGAAAGCTTCATTCGGAATGTCTTTCAGTTTGCCCTTGCGATCTTTTTCGGCCAGCAGTGAATAACCCTTGGCCTTCAGATCGTAGCGCCCCCAAAACACCCGGCTGTACGGATTGTAGAAATAGATGTACTGCGTGGAGTAGCTCGGATAGTAGTAGCAGTGGTGCGACCGATAGCCCGTGTACGTCGGAGCGGGCTTGTAGTAATAGTAGCAGTAGTAATAACCACTATCAGGATAGTAGACGTAGGTCGAATAGTAGTTGGCCTGTGCCTGTTTCGCATCGATGGTCAACATCGCGGCTGCACAGAGCAGGGCCGCGAACAGCGTACGGATGGACATGGTATTCTCCCGGAAAAGGTTCAAACGCTAGCGAGGATAATAGGTAATCACCGCCGACATGACGGGCGTGGGATCGGTCACGAACGTCACGGTGCGGGTGCCCGCCTGAATCACTTGCCCCTGTACGATCAGGCCGCGACTTGCTTGCTGACCCAACTGGGCCTTCAACGCCGCGAGGTTGGCCGGCTTTTGCTTGGGAAAAACGGCCCGCGTCAGCACGGCGAAATCTTCTTCGTCGACGTCCGACTTGGCGGCCGGCCGGGTACGCGGCGCGGCAGGCGGGTCGGCATCGCCAGGAGGCGGCGGCGCGTCTGAGGGCGCCGGACCTTTCGGCGGAGCGGGGGCGTCCGCCGGCGCTGGACCGCTCGGCGCGGCAGGCGGCTCGTTGTTGGCAGCCTGTTCGCGGAAGACGACCAGGTTGATCGTGCCGACGTCGGCTCCGTAGTCGATTTCCTTGGCCTTTGACTCCGCGCGAGACAGCACATGGAATTCTTCGGCCGTCTGATTGTCGATCTGGAAGCCGCGCACGGTGATGGGTGGAGCGTTGGGCTCCAGAATCCACTTGCGGCAATTGGCGTCTTTCAAGCGTTGCCGCCCGAGCGTGTTTTCTCCGTTGACCTTCAGGACAACCCCATAGCGCACGTTGTCTTTCGCCTTGCGCTTCAGCACGAACGTTACCTTTTGATTCTCTTGCGGCTCGACGACGAAAGCGGCACCGTCGTGAATTTCGAGCGGCACCTTTTGCTGGTCGTAGAATAATTCGAGCTCGACCGGGGCTTCGCCGTTCGACGGCGCCAGGGGGTGGTCGCTCGGGTCGCTCGAATCCTTTACTTTGACCGCGCTTTCCACGACCTTGGCGACGGCGATTTGGTTCGCCGCGTCGCTGCGGCCGGTCTTGGCTACTTTGCCGCCATCGAACAGCCCTCGCACGATAAACGTCTCGCCGGTTTCCAGCAGGTCGTCGATATCGGGCGTGACGGTGAACTGGGTTACTTTTTCCAGGCCGGCGCTTGTGCGGTCAAAGGCCACAATTCCGACCACCATCGTCTTCAAGTCGCTCGCGATCGACACCGCCCCGGTAAAGAATGCGTCTGGCACGACGCTTTCCGAGCCCCATGCCAGTGGGTATTCGGAGCTGAAAAGCTTTTGACGCCCTTCGGCGCTCAAATGACTGGCGCCTGGAATTTGCGCGGCGACCGCGCTGGCGTCGTGTACGATGCCCACCGGCTTCCGCACCTTATTGGCCATAATCAGGGCCAGTTCAAGGCGCAACGCCAGGTTGGAATTGAGCGTTCCGGCGCGGTCCGTCCCGGGTCCATCGCCCTTTTTGATGCGGAACTTCAGCACGCCGATGTTCCGGTAACCTTTATCTTGCGCATACTTCAAGATCGAAGGCGCGGCCGCCAGAAGCTCTCGCTCCACGTCATCGGCAGCGTGTGCGCTGATTGCCACCGCGAGGCACAGCGCCAATGGCACGGATGTACTTACACGTGCCCGCACGAGCATGGAGGACGACACGGTCATAGTGTCTTTCGGAGACTTCGTTCAACGACGGAGCGAGTGTCAAAACAAACGTTCAGCGAAATTGTAGTTTCCAGATTAGTCACTCGCAACCGGCTTTCCAGCAATTTCCGCAAATACAAAAAGGGACAATTGAAAATATAAGCATCCAGCCCAAAAAACTTCCCAATACAATACCGGCACACTGACGTGTGCCGCTCGCCTGTGGCGAGCGGGAGGCGTCAGCCTCCCGGTAGTGTCAACGCAACGAGGTTATTTGGAGTAGCGCTACTTGCTGCGCGTGCCGATGGCTTTGAGCACGGCGGCCGCCTGCTGGCGCACATTGGCCTGCTCGTGCTGTGCATAGCGGGCGACGGTGCTTTCCGCGGCCGGTCCGATGGAGGTCAGCCATTTGGCGGCTTGCTCGCCGTCGCGCGTGAGTCCCTCCGCAGCGGCCTCAATCACTCTCGGGTCTTGCACGGCGTCGGACAAGCGACAGATCACCTGCCAGGCAAGGTCGCGATTGGCAAGATCCGTGTCCGCCAGAGCCTGAATGGCCGCTGGCAGAGAGCCGCGGCCGGCAACGTTCTTGAGCACGCGAAGCGCGTCCCGGCGCACCCTGCGATCGGAATTCGAGAGCAGCTCGACGGCTGTCGATTCAGCTTCTGGTCCCCAGGCAATAAGATCGGCCACCGCAGCATGATCGTGCCGAATAAGTCGCTCAGCGAGCGAGGCAACATCACTGGCCTCACCGTTGCCGGTGGGGTTGTCCGATGCTACGTTGGCCTGCCGTCGTGTGGGGGGCGGCAGGCGAGCATGGTCGGCCTGGACGGTTATCTCTCGCTTGTCATAGTCGATCGCCGTCACCTGGCCGAGGTCGATTCGGGACGCAAAAAAATCGAGGTCGCTGACAGGCGCGAGATAAACCGTGGCGGTGTCGCCGGCGCCGCTGCCGACATAGCCGAGGTTGGGAAGAATCTGTTGCAAGCGGCTGTAAACCTCCCCGTAGACGTCGCCTGGCAGGCCCAAGACCAACACCTTCACCATACGTTCCGGGCCATTCTCGTCATGCATAGCTTGCAGCGGATCGCCTCGTGGGCCGGAAAAGCGGCGGCCGAATGGCGGCGACGGCATTAAGAAATGAACCGATGAAGATTCGGCTGCGATAGGCTGTTGTGAATCGTCGGCATTCGTCACGGCGTCGGCGACGGGTTTCTCCGGGGTCGCGGGAACCTCGTCGATGCGCCCTTCGTTCGAGGGCCGCTCGCCCTGCGGTAGCGAGGCGGCTACTTGGACAACTTGCTCGTGGGCGGCGCGGCCAGAGGCCCAGGCGCCGCCAACCACCAGCGGCGCCAGCACCGCCAACAGTCCCGCCAGCCAACCTCCCACGGTGTCGCTGGCACGTTGCTGGCCGATGATGCGGCGGATGCGACGGACGAGGCCGCCGCCCGTCAAGGCCAAAGCCAGCCTCGCAGGGTTGCGAAGGTCTTCCAAACGGCTGAGCGCTCGGGCATACACCAACGCATCGCCGCAGGCGATGACTGCCAAATCGTCGCAGCAGTTTTCACGCTCGGCACGAATGCGAGACGAGATCCACCAGGCGCAGGGATGATAGAAGAGCAACGTTTCGATCAGGCACTGTACGGCGTTCAGCAAAAAATCGTAGCGGCGGATGTGCGCCAATTCGTGCGCCAGAATGGCTTCCATCTGAGCAATCGAAAGGCCGCTGGCAATGCCAATCGGCACCAGCACGACCGGCCGAAAGCACCCGATGACGATCGGCGCCTCGACATACGCCGACTGCCAGATTTCGATCGGGAGATGCAAACCCAGCCGGTTGGCAAGCTGTCGGAAGCGGCCATGCCATTCTTCATCGAGCGGCTCGACCGAACGATGTGCCAACCGTCGGGCAACAAGGTACCCGCCCAACATGCGGCAAGAGAGAAAAACGACGCCTGTGCCCCAGGCCGCTACCATTGCCATCAGCAAGGACCTGGCGGGCGACGATAACCAGTGCCGGTTTGAATCGGCAGCCGACAGGAAGGCGCCGGCAGAAGCTGTCAGCTCGGGCACTTGCAGCCGACCGTCAACGGCAGCTCGGTGCGGCAGGTAGGAGGCGACGGACTCCAGAGCGACCGCCGCAGTTTTCACGAGGGCCGACTGATCAGGCGCCACGCTGGTGCTGGTCGGCGATGCTCCCGGGCGAGCGATCAACAACGTGCCGATCGGTAGAGCAAGCATGGTCGCGAGTGCAGCGTAGCAAATCAGATAGCGTGTTTGTGCCGCG
>DASSFG010000106.1:0-4347 GCA_035694685.1 Pirellulales bacterium | reverse complement strand
GTGGTTCACGGAACGCCACGGAGTGCGTTCCCTACAGAACCCATTTCGATGATTGAGCCCGAAACTTAGCCTTGGCGAAGAGCTAGGTCAGGCTTTCCAGCCTGACGGCGTCAGGCTGGAAAGCCTGACCTACGCCTGAGTCTCGGCCGCGGGAAGTAAAAAAACGAGGCCATCACTAGTAGATGACCTCGGGGCATCGGCCGCCAGCGGGTTGCGGACGCGGCGCATCGGCCTTGCAAAAGCAGGGTTGCGCCGTAGGGCATCGGCCACCGCGGGTTGCATTACGCGATCTATGGCAGAAATCGCAAACTAGGGCAATATCAGTTTTTAAAAAATTTAAGCGGCCAGGTCTCTAAGCGGCCATGTCGGTGTCGCCGGGCCGGACCATCCGCAGCATTTCCTGGTGCCGGCGATAGTGGTGATAAGCCAGACCCAAAAAGGCCACCGCCAGGCCGATTCCCAAGGCTATCAAGAGCGTCACTTCGATGATGGCTAACGAGGGCGCCGCATAAAGCTGCTTGGTGTCGGGATTCGGTGTATTGCCAAAGTTCTGATACCGTAGACCGTAACCGATGGCCGTCAGTCCCAGGCCAATCAGCGCCCCGGCCGTAATGATTGCTCCACAGAGTGCTCGCATGTTTGTCTTTCTCCCGGGAGGCTAATGGCCGAACATTCGCAAGCAGCCGCCCATGACCAGTAAAATACCGGCCAGGATCATAAACACACTGCTGCAACCGCACCCGCCCCACGGCCCGTAAGGCCCGGTCGGCTGGTACCAGCCGCCGCCTCCGCCCCATCCTGGTCCGCCGAAACTCATCAGTTCGTTCTCCTTGGGTTAACAAACGACTGCTAGATCGTTCATGGTCGCGCGACGGTCAAAGATACGGACGACTTTCGCTCACCGCGGCCGATTGCCGCGCATGCCCTAGAGAAGATCTGTCGTTCTGCCGCCCTCAATCGCACGGCGGCGGAGAGATTGCAAATTGAATGCCGCTAAAGATACTCGATCCATCCTTTTTCTTGCAGGATCTTCACAACCTGGCGGATCGACTCTTCGTCGTGCTTGTTGGCGACAAGCGTGGCATCGGGAGTATGCACGACCACGCAGTCTTCCAGACCGAGCGTGACGATCAAATGGTCGTTCGGTCCGCGCACGATTGTGCCCGCAGTGTTGACTCCCAGATGCTTGCCCAAGACCGTGTTGCCGTGTTCGTCGGTGCCGTGCAGCCGGGCCAACGCCTGCCAGCTTCCGACGTCGTCCCAGCGGTAGGGTGCTTCGATGACTGCTACGTCGTCGGCGTGTTCCATCACCGCATAGTCGATCGAAACTCCGCGGATGGCGGCGAACTCTCGTTCGAGCACGGTCGCATAGTCCGGCCTGCCGAAGGCATCGGCGATGCGCTGCAAATGGGCAAACATTTCGGGCTGGTGCTGCCGCAGGGCGTCCAAGATGGTGGCGGCGCGCCAGACGAAGATGCCCGAGTTCCAGTAAAAATTGCCCGAGTCGACGTAGCCCCGCGCGACGTCGGCCTTGGGCTTTTCGCGAAACTGCCGCACGACATAGGCGGGGGCAAGCGTGCGGTACTTCTTGGCGGCATCTGTTTCCAGCCGCTGGCCGCGCTCGATGTAGCCAAAGATTTCGGCCGGGTAGCTGGGCCGGATGCCGAAAGTCACGATACGTGCGGGACTTTCCTCGACCAGTGCCGCGGCGAATTCGATCGCCTGTTGAAAGGCCGTATCAGGACCGATCACATGGTCCGACGGCATGACCGCCATCGTGGCCTCGCGGTCGTGCCGGCTGACGATCAACGCCGCCAAGCCGATGCACGGCGCGGTATCGCGCTTGCAGGGCTCGCCCAAAATGGCTTCGCGCGGCAATTCCGGCAACTGCTCGCCAATGACGACCGACAGCCTGGCATTCGTAGCGATCAACATCCGCTCAGGCGGCACCAGCCCTTTGAGCCTGTCGACCGTAGCTTGAATCATCGACCTTTCACCGACGAACCGCAACAATTGCTTGGGCCGCAGATCGCGGCTTTCGGGCCAGAAACGTGTGCCGGATCCACCGGCCATGATGATTGCGTGAAGCATTTCGGGGAGGGTTCAGGGTCAGGGTTCAGATCAGAAATGTGGGGGGAGAACGAAGATCGGGTCGCTGTTCTTGACGCCCAACGCTTTTGGGCCAGAATAGGTGTTTGAATGCCGCGGCAACCATATGCTCTCGTTTATGCCCCCGCCGTGGACGCGCATTTGGATGCCATCGAGCGAAAATACCACTCGTTAATCCAAGAGGCAATCGAAGAACAACTGCTCTTTGAACCGTTGCGCGAAACACGGCGTCCCATCGCGATTCTGGTCGGCATCGAGGACGAGGAGGACATGGAACGTTTATTGATGGGGTGTTCTCTGCAACTTCGAGCGATTTTGGATCGGTCCTGGCGGGAGATCGAAGAAGGGCGAGGGATCCCGCATGACGAGTTTTGGAAGCGAGCCGCTGCGCGAGCGTCGGCGAAGCGGAAAACCAGCGGCAAAGCCAATGGGAAAGCCAAGAAGTCGAAACAGGAAAAAAAGGGGTGAACCGATTGCGACATCAGCTAACCGCAAGGATCACTTCAAGTATGCCGATGATTCGATCGTCGATCCTCGCGACACTTTGTTCGCAACCTCCGCGGCGTCCAGCGCGAAGAGAGGACTGATTTCGACGGTGATGCCGGGGGCGACGGGGGCACCGGCGACGTCGAGCCAATGGCGGTGGAGGGCAATCATTCGAGCTTGCACCTTTTCGGGCGAGTCGCGTTCGGCGCCTGGAGCGTTTTTGACCGGGGCGAAATGGCTCGCCTCGTTCACTTCCACCACGATCGGATTGCGGGCCGTCGGCAAGAGGTCGAAGATGAATTGCTCGAACTTGATGGCGTTCGCTTCCGCCGGCTCGATGACTTGCCCACGGTCGTCGAGGTAGGGCACTTTTTTGCGGGCCAGATGGTAGGACAGTTCGCGGCCGGGCTGGCTGGCGCGGTCGAGTAAATCGACGGCGAAAACGTGCATCGCTGTGTTGCCGGCCCAAAGCTTGAGCGAGCCATCAGGCAAACGCTGCTCGGCCGCGTCGTCGGGCAGATCGCTGTACTCGATGATTCGCACCTGCCCATCGACCGAAACCACGTTGCCTACGCGGTCGCACGGCGTCGTCTTGGCCACGACCTGCGTCGACAGTTCCGATTCGGCCAGGAGGTGATAGCCGATGAACTCCCGCTCGCCAACGACGACCAGTGGGTTATCGACCTGCATGTAAAACAGGTGATCTAACCCGCGGCGACGAATATCGTCCAGCGCACCGCTGCGCTGCAACGCGGCCGGCATACCGCCGTGACCATCGGGACTTAACGCCAGGCTGTCTGGGGCCGAAAGCAACAACCGGCCGGTCGCGGCCTCGACCGCCGGCATCGTTCCCTGGCAGAAGATGGTCAGATCGTCGGCGGGCAAGCCAAAAAAGTTGTGCTCGCCGAGGTAAGCCGCTGTTTCGTCGTGTGTGGCGTCACTCGTCATCAAATAGAGCGGCAGCGGTATGCCATAGCGGCGGCTTGTCGCCAGCACTTTCTCCAGTAAAATCTGGAACAGACTGGCTTGCGAAACGGGACCAATGGGATAAAGGCCCTTGGGGTGGTCAAAGCTGAGCCGCGTTCCCTGTCCGCCCGCCACAAGCGCCACGCCGATCCGCCCCGCGCGTAATGCTTTTTCGCCGACGCGCCGCGCTTCATCGGCCGAGAAGCGATTATTATTGCGTCCCAAACGGATGGCCGGCGGCCCCTCGGCGCGTCGTGCCAGTGCTGCCCAGTCCTCTTTGGCCCTCGACGCACGCAACGTAGCCAGCACGCGACCGAAATCGACCGCCTGAATCTGCTTTGTCAGATTCTCTTGCTGCGTACTAGTTAGGCCGTCCCAACAGGCGAGCAGATGCTCTTGCCCGTGCGGCTTCAGCACTGCGAGGAGATCTTCTTTGCTCATTGGTTGCATGCTGCCGTAAGGTTATCGAAGCGACGACGATTTACCAACCCAGGAGTGCCTGAATGGCGTCGCCGCGGCCGCGAAGTATGGGAATGGCGCTATCTCGGGCCGAACAAGGGAAGTCCGAGGCCAGCCACCTCGGGCAATGCCTGACCTTGTCCCCGGTGACCGCGCACGGCTGTTTAGTAGCGCTCGCTACGCCAACGTAACCGTACGCGAGTGCCATTCTTGACCGCTGGGGTACGTTGCATGCTCGGGGCATTTTCCGACCCTTGCAACGGAGTTCAACCATGGCACGTTCAGTAGATTTTGTAAAGCGGCAGATTTGGCGCGAGCGATTGCGAC
>DASSFG010000105.1:0-4484 GCA_035694685.1 Pirellulales bacterium | reverse complement strand
ACGGCTATTTAGTGGAGGTATGCGGCCGTGGCGGCACGGGCGTAGGTACATTCGAGGTCGACCGAAACGGCTTCGTGGACCGAGAGCGCCAGCGGAATGAGCGGCAGCGGTTCGCCGACCATCAGCGGCCGGCGCCAGACGGCGAGAAAACGTCCGCCGGTGGGCGCTGGCTCGCCGACACGGTAGCTGACTGCGAACGGGGACGCGCAAGGCAACTGCTCCAACCGCAGTTCTTCCGCGATCCGGTCGGCAAAAGAAAACCGCAAGGGTAAGCGGTGAACGTCGACCAAAAGCAAGTGGACGCCTTTCAGCAAGTATGCCGCGTATCCGCTTGCGTAGGCCGCACAGGCCGAAGGGCGGTCCTTATTCCGCGGCGAAACCAATTCCACGGCGGCCACCAGCCGTCCCGCACGCTCCACAAGGACTGCTTTGTCTGCCGGTAGCGCAGCGACGGCCACTTCTTCATCTGGTTCTTGGCACGCGTCGGCGACCGACGAGCCAACCGCTTCCTCCGCCTGCTGGTCTCGCACGCCAACGTCCGGTCGCTCTTCAGGTGGGGCGTCGATGGCGAACGTCGGAGTCGTACCGATGTAAGCACGGTACTTGGCGGGCAGACGCGGCTGCAGCCAGTACAGCAGTTCCACCATCCAGATTTGGTGGACGCCCTCCCAGCCCGGCAAGCCACTCCAATCGTGCAGCGGCACGTTCTTCCTCCAAGTTCACTTCTCTCTCAGCGCAATCTTATTCGCCCTGTGGATTGCTCGTGCCAATTATAGCAAGCGGCACCGCCATTCGCATACAAGGACGTAGCACTAATTGCGGCAAATCACGAGATCATTCGCCTCTCGCACCACGGTTACGCCGCCCGGCAATACGCGCAGTGGGCCGGTTCTTGTGCCCGGCAATAAGAGATCGTCAGCAAGCGAGTCCCATTCGTCAAAGCCCATCGCTTGTTCCGGCCAACCTTGACGCCGCCAGGCCGCAATAAAAACTTCTCGGATAATGATCCGCGGCTGGCCGCCCAGTTGAGAAGGGTCCAGCGTGATCTGATTCGGCCCGAACGTGGCGGCCCGCGCGACAAGCTCGGCGACCCATTCGTCGAGTACGCTCTGAGTTTCGCCGGCAAGCTGCGCTAGCCGTACGAGCGCCTCGCTCACGTTCAGGTTGTATTGTTGGGCGAGTTGCGGCAACAGCTCATGTCGCAGCCGATTGCGCGTGAAGCGGCGTTCGGCGTTGGTGGCGTCTTCGCGGAAGCATTGCCCCAGCGACGTCAGGTAGTCGAGCAACTCCCTGCGCCGCACGGTGAGTAACGGCCGCAACAGCGTTACACCCTGGCTCAGCGGACGAGCTCGGCGCATGCCGGCCAGTCCGGCAATTCCGGTCCCCCGCACGATGCGGTGCAGCACCGTTTCAGCCTGGTCGTCGGCCGTGTGCGCCGTGACGACGTAGCGTGCTCCAAGCTCCGCAGCCGTGTTTTTGAGAAACGCGTAACGCGCTTCACGCGCGGCTTCTTCCACGCCGCCCGCGCCGCTCGATGGCTGCCCTCTTCCTATGATGCACGGCAATTCCAGCCGGGCGGCAAGCTCGCGGACAAATGCTTCGTCGTCGTCGGCCTCATGGCGCAGAGCGTGGTTGAAGTGAGCTACGATCAGCCGTTCGGGCCGCTTCGAGCCGGCCGCCGCTAACGCACGCAGGAGCGCCACGCTGTCAGCCCCGCCCGAAACCGCCGCCAGCACGGTCAAGTCGTGCCAATCGTCCGGCCAGCATCGGCTGAAACGAGTGTCGAAGTTATCGATGACGGGCATGCAGAGCGGCCTCGGAGAGTAATATCGAGTCGATAAGCACCAGGCACCAATACATTTGAACAAAAGGCAACGAAGGAAACGAAGAGAAGCCAGGATACGCCTGAACCGTCCGTGATCCGTTGCCCGTCCTTCGTTGCCTTTGTTCCCTTCTGTTCAAATCACTTCTGTCTTCTGTCCCGCCAACAACCGCCCAGGACACACAACTGAAAACGTCGGGGCATGGGGAGCATTATCGGGCGGGTGCGCTGCGATTCGCAAGCTGACGGCGATGTTCCAGGCGTATCCGAAGCAGGGTAAGGCCGGCGACTATCAGCAGGTCGAACAGGCGTTCCAACTCGCGAGCGCACAGTAACCGGCGACGTGCGAGTTCATGAACTCGTCGGCTTACCACGATTTGTGGCGGTCGTACCATCAGAAGCTGCACGACCTCTGCCGCGCAGAGGTGGCTGAACAAAGACCGATTTCGGTGGCCTTAAACTGTCCTCGGCCGATATGACCGGCGCGACTTCGCGATGATTGCGATCTCACTGCCGCAAGCATCGCTTGCCACCTTTGACCGTCCGGTCGCATTGCTACGTGCTACGCCGACCCGCGAAAGTATTCCTGCATGTCGAGCATTTCGGCGATCACCTCGTCGGTCGGCGTATAGGCGAGCTTGGCGAACAGGGAGTCGACTGCCGAGGTGCTAAGGTTGCCTTGGAAGTAGAGATTGCCCCAGCCGTTGCCGCTGATGTCGGCCAAGGCATAATCGCCTACTGCCGGCGTCCCCGGCGCGCCGACCGAGCCGGGCGGGCCCCCATAGTTGCCGTTTAGCAGTATGTGCCTCCCTTCCGGCGAGTACATGAACGCCAAGGCGTTTTCAAAGCGCGCATGTTGGTCGGCGGTTCCGTATTTGGTCCAGTACGACAGGCCTTGCGGTTCGGGCGCGCGGCCCAGCAGGTCACGGTACAAGGCGTCGACAAATCCCGTGGCCGAACCTCCTTGGGCGGCGAAATACTCGCTCGACCCGGCAATCTGGGCGAACAACCCCTTTACGTCCATGCCGGCTGCGAGCTGGTCGCTCCAGTAGGCCAAGCCGCTCGCTTCCGGCGCGCGGTGCAGCAAGTCGTAGTACGCACCCGTCACCAGCACCTGACGGTACTCGCGCGAGTCCAGGAAGCCAGCAACAACCTTATCTTGAGCCGCGGCGGCGGTGCCGCTGCTAGCGGCTTGTGTGTATAAGCCAATCCAGTAAGCTTGCCCGGACTGATCGGGCTCGCGGCCCAAAGTCTCGCGATAGAGATTATGAACGAAAGTCGCCACCGTGTTGTCGCCCGGCTGCCCATTGAAATAGGTATGATTCACCAGGGTGTAGCGTGCCAAGATGAAGTCAGCCGTACTCGCGCCGGCGACAATAACTTTGCCATCGGATTGGAGAGCCAGAGCATTGGCGTAGCCGCTGAAATCGCCGACCTTACCCTGGTCACCAAAGCTGGTGTCCAGTGTTCCGTCGGCGAGGTAACGTGCCAGCGCGACATTGCCATTGCCCGAGCCTGCCGCAAGAATTCGGCCATCAGGCTGGAGCACAACGGCGTTTACCCGATCCGTTGCGCCGAAGTGCGTCGTCACCTGGCCGCCCGTGCCGAAGGAGCCGTCGAGGCTCCCATCGGGCAAGAATCGCATCATGGCAAAATCTGTGTTCACCAGTGAGTAGGTGGGGTATCCACCGCGTACTCCATTCCAACCCGCTGCGATGATCCTGCCGTCGCCTTGCACGACCAGGCTGGTGGCGCCCGATTCGTCGATATGACTCATCACTTCACCGCCGCTGCCGAATGTCGGATCCAATTGGCCGTTGCTAAGGTATCGAGCCAGCGCGAAATCAGTTGTGAACGCAAAGGATCTACCAGCTAAGGTGCGCGAACTAACCGTCCCCGAGACGATGATCGTACCGTTGGCTTCGATTGCTAGTCCGGTCGCGACCGCCCCACCGTTGACTTGGGTGGGGGGGTTGGGTGGCGGTTGCGGACCGATTCGGAAGGCGGTGGTAACCTCGCCCCCGGTTCCGAAGGAGGGATCCAGGCTGCCGTCCGGCAGGTAGCGTACCACGGCGAAGTCGCTCCCGCTCGTTCCGACGACGACGATCTTGCCGTCTGGTTGCAGAGCCACCCCACCAGCGGACGAACTGGAACCGACCGTGGTTGCGACCTTGCCACCTACGCCGAAGGCGGGGTCGAGGTCGCCGTTGGCGAGGTACCGCGCAACGACAATCCGATACGAACCACCGTCGGGAGTCATGGAACCGGCCGCGATTATTTTCCCATCGGTCTGCAAGGCAATGCCGGCGATCGAGTCTCTGTCGCCGAAATTTGAGGTGACCTTGCCGCCGATGCCGAACGTTGGATCGAGGCTGCCATCGGGCAGATAGCGCGTGAGCGCGAAGTCCGACGAGTCATTGGTGACGGTGGTACCGCCCGAAGTAATCTTACCGTCCGGTTGAACGAACACGCTGGACGCGGCGTCATTAGCGCCCGGCCCAGTGATTTCTGTACGGACGATGCCGCCAGCACCGAACGAGGAATCCAGGGTCCCGTCGTTTTGATAGCTCGCCAACACGACGTCGCCAAGCCCGTTCCTCACGGCGTATCCGGCCGCGACGACCGCTCCACTTGGCAGCACGGCGACCGCTTGGGCGTAGTT
>DASSFG010000104.1:0-2338 GCA_035694685.1 Pirellulales bacterium | reverse complement strand
AGGTTCGCCAGCTTTTCGGAGGGCGCGCCGACGAACTCGCGCATGAACTCCAACTCGGGCAGTCGCGCGGTCTCGACGGTGTGTGTGGTCAAGAAGCCGTCTTGCACGTTAAAGAAGGGAGTGTTGCTGGCCTCGGCCGCGCGACGGGCAATGAGGCACAGATCGCCGGCCTCCTGGGCGTTGCGGCCAAAAATCATCCCCCAGCCGCAATCGGCCACGCTCATCAGGTCGTCGTGGCCGGCGTGGACGTTCAGCGAATGGCTGGTGAGCGCCCGGGCGCCAATGTTCATCACCACCGGCAACCGCTTGCCGGCGATCGTGTAGAGCACCTCTTTCATGAGCACCAGGCCCTGGCCGGAGGTGAAGTTGGTCACGCGTCCGCCCGCCAAGGCAAAACCTTCGCAGAATGTGGCCGCGGAGTGTTCGCTTTCGGGCTCAAAGAACACGAGCTGCTCGCCCCACAGGTTCGGCCGGCCGTTCATCACCGCCGCGTTAAAGCCGCCGCCCATCGTGGTCGAGCTGGTGATGGGATAGGCCCCGGAACCTTGGCAAATATTGATCTCAACGTGGACGACCGCTTCGGCGCCGTCGCACGTGGTCGGAATGCCGGGATATTGATATTTAGGCTCGATCCGCTGAGCGAGCACATCGGGGCCGTGCGTCTGAAAGGGCGCACGAGGGGTTTCGATTTCGGCAATACTCATCGAGGTTTCTCCTGCGGATGCTTGGTTTTGTAGTTCAGGCTGTCAGCTTGAAGCGCGTCAGGCTGGAAAGCCTGACCTACGGAGAGTCGCCAATGGTGGTCGTCGGCGGCCGCCACGGCGAGCGAGCGGGGGGCATACAGCCCGTGAGATTCAAAATAGGCGTCGTGCAAGCGGGCTTTGACCCAGTCGGCGTTGGGCGTGGCCAGCACCAACGACCACGAGCAGCCGCCGTCGGCTTCGGCCGCGTCGTTGGTGGCAAAGCCGAGCACCTGCACGCCGGCTTCGTGGCAGGCATCAAATAGGAGCCGCACCATTTCACGGGTGCGGGCGTTGCCGGAGTAATCGTCGTTGCCGAAGACGACGCAGGCGTCGGAATCGCCCAGCGGCATGACGCCGCGGTGGATTTCGAGCTGCCGGGAATGGACGTAGTTGGCCAGTTTTTTGGCGCGGGCGTTGTAATTCATCGCCACCTCCTGGAGGCAATGTTGGTTGAGGGCGTTCCCTAATGGGTTTGACAAGCAAAACGGGTAACGACGTTACTGGAGGATGGCCTTCCCAGGCCGTCACCATCGGGGGCGACGGGCTAAGAAGCCCATGCTCCATGTGGGCGAGTCGCCCGTCTTGTGTATCAAAAACCCATCGGACGTCAGGCGCAAAATACCGCTTGGCGTCGAAAACGTGGAAACAGTATCAGCCCACGGCCCCGCTGAAGCTGCCGCACACAGCGGCCAACAGCGATTACTCGCCACGTGGCGGACCAACCGGCCAAGACCAAGCCGAAAAGGAAGAAGTGCGATATTCGGCCGGTTCGTTCGTCGCGCGCGCCGAAGTCGTTATTGACCCTGACGAACACAACCCAACGCGGTCACGCCTTTCATGCTACCGCATGGAAGGCCGGTGTCAATGAAATTCTCTGGCGGACACCGGAGCGCGTCGACCCATATCGTTTAACCGCAGGGCCAACGGCCCGCGCGGGGGTGGGCATCGAAATCGCCTTCAACGATCAAGTGGGATCAACTCGTGAATTGACCGTCGCGGGCGCCGCTGGCGGCCGGTTAAACGAAACGTCCCAGCCGCGACCGTTTACATGTTGCAAGCCAAGATGCTTGACCCCGCCCTTGACGAAACGATAATCGTAGCATTTCTGCCACTCTCGGAAGATCGGCCGCGGAAAGGGATGAACTGGGCCCACGCATGGAAGTTTCGGCTCCTACTCGCGGCACTGGTGGCGCTACTCACCGTCCAGCCGCTGGTGGGAGCGCATGGCCTGAGCCCCGTGACGTATACGACGCTGTGGACCATCGTCATGGTCGCCACGCTGTTCGCCATTTCGGAAGTCCGCTGGGAGCGACAGGTCGGTTTGTGCCTGGTATTGCCGTTTCTGGCCGGCATGTGGGGCCGCCACCTGCTGGCGGAAAACGCTCGCGAGGTATTTGAACTGCCCATCTTTGGTTTGGCCGCCATCTTCGTGGGCATCGTAGCGGTGACCGTCATGCGGCACCTGGTGACGCACGAGGTCACGGCAGACAACGTGGCGGGCGCCGTGTGTGCCTACCTGTTCATCGGCTTGGGCATCGGCATGGTGTACACGATCGTCGAAACGCTGGCGCCGCATTCGTTTACGGCATCGACCG
>DASSFG010000103.1:0-3580 GCA_035694685.1 Pirellulales bacterium | reverse complement strand
GCCAAGTCGAGCCGTTGATATTTGCCAGGAAGCATGATGTCTAGCGTCTTTTCTTCGCGATGGCGCCAGTTCGGCTGGCTCGAGCCGCAGCTCGGCGTGCTGGTCTTCATCGTGGCCGGCGTTTATTTCACCCGCCTGGGCGAGATGACGCTGCGCGGCGAGGAAACACGCCGGGCACGCGTGGCCATCGAAATGCTGGAGACGGGCGATTGGGTGGTGCCGCACGAGCAAGGCCGCCTGTTTCCCGATCGGCCGCCACTGGGCAATTGGCTCATCGCGCTGAGCATGTTGGCCACCGGCAGCCAGGGCGTCGTCGCCGTGCGACTTCCGACCGTGCTGGCGACGCTCGCCACCACGTTTATCATCTACGGCTATTCGCGTCGCTTTCTGAGTGCCAACGGCGCTTTGGTCGCCGGGCTGGCGTATGCCACGATGGGCCAGGTGCTGTCGCTGGGCATGCTGGCAGAGACCGAAGCCACCTTTACGTTGTTGGTCGGCGCTTCGCTGCTGCTCTGGCATGCGGCCTATCGCGGCGGCCTGCCCGCCTGGCAAACGTGGTGTTTGGGGTACGTGCTGGCTGGTCTGGCGGCGTTAGCCAAAGGGCCGCAAGGGCCGATTTACTTTGCCGCCGCCACGACCGTTTATCTCTTCGTCCGCCGCGACTGGCGGTTCTGGTTGAGCTGGCCGCACCTGTTGGGCATCGCGGCGGGCGTGACGGTGGTGGCCGTTTGGCAAGTGCCCTACTCGCTGGTCGTCGATTGGCCTCACGTGTTGCAGACCTGGGGCCACACATCGGCGGCCCGCTTCGACTATTCGTCGCCCTGGCCGGTGATCAAGCACTTGCTGAGTTTTCCCTGCGAGATTGCCGGCTGCCTCTTGCCTTGGTCGGTCTGGTTGCTGGCATATTTACATCGCGACTTCCGCCGCTCACTGGGTGCTAAAACCGACCCGGTCATGTTTCTCTCCATCGTGATTGCTCTCGCGTTTCCAACCTGTTGGCTCGCCCCGCAAGCCCGCGGCCGTTACTTCATGCCGCTTTATCCTTGCTTTGCCCCCTTGATCGGCATCGTTATCCAGCAAGCTTGGGCGACGGAGGCGCTCGCTGCCGTGCGAACGCTTTGGCGACGATACATGGCCGTTGCCTCGTTGGTCATGTTGGCGACTGGTTGCGTCGTGGTGGCCGCCAGCTTCGCGGGCTTGTTGGCCACCACACCCTTTTACCAACCGGCAGCTTTCGCCATTATTTTCTTGCTTTTGGTTATGCTCTTGGCGGCGGTTTTGTGGCGGGCGCGGTCGCCGGCGCCACACAACGCCGCCGTGGCCGGCGTCGTAGGGCTAGCGCTCTTTCTCGGCTTGACGTTCAACGGTTTGGTGATGAACGACGCGATTCGCCGTAGCGACGACCTATTGGGGCAGGTAGCGACGCTTAAAAAACAATTGCCGCCCGACGTGCGACTGGTCAGCTTTGGTCGGTCCCACCACCCCTTTGTCTATTACTACGGTGAAACCATCCCGTGGCTCGACTGGCCCAAATCAGCTTCTGATGCGGCCGATTGCGAATATTTCTGCTTCCACTCAATGAACGGCCGCCGCAAACCGCTCCCCTTTGACTGGGAGGAAATTGCTCTCATTCGGTGCGACCGTTATCGGCGCAGCAAGCCGGTCGACGCGGTGGTCGTCGGTCGTCGAATTTTACCGAACGAAGTTGGTAGGGTGGGACCAGCGAGCGGAGCGAGCGCCGGCCCACCACGATTAGGCGTCAGCTTTCAGGCATCAGGCTTCAGACGCTAATTCCTGCCGCCCGATGCCTGAGATCTGGCGCGTGGCGCATTTCTACAGTGGGCCGGCGAAGCGCAATCTCGCTTGTCCCACCTACGGACGAGCGATCGCCACCAGGCCGACGGCGGCTCAAGCGCAAAGTATCGGCGGTAGTTGGCAGCCGCGTCGCGGAGTGTTAGGATCATGCTCCATGAGCATCGATCTCGGCGAAATTGGCGAGATTCCGGCGGTTTGGACGCGCCGGCACCTGTTGGATTTGGAAAGTCTTTCGGCCGCCGAGCTGAATTGCATTCTCGACGCGGCGGTGATGTTTAAAGAGGCGACGCTCGGCTGCCGCCAAAAGCTGGCGACTCTCGCCGGACGCACCTGCGCCAATCTGTTCTTCGAAGCTTCGACCCGCACCCGCACCAGTTTCGCGCTGGCCGCCCGGCGGCTGGGCGCCGATGCGCTCGACTTTTCCGCGTCGGGCAGCAGTCTCTCCAAGGGCGAAACGTTCATCGACACCGCCAAGAACATCGAGGCGATGGGCATCGACGTGGTGATCGTCCGTCACCGCACGCCCGGCACGCCCCACCTGCTGGCGCAGAACCTCGGTTGTTCTGTAATCAACGCTGGCGACGGACCGCACGAGCACCCGACGCAGGGCCTGCTCGACATCATGACCATTCGCGAGCACCGTCGCGACTTGGCCGGCCTGACCGTGGCCCTGGTAGGCGATATCTTTCACAGCCGCACCGCGCGATCGAACATCTGGGGACTGAAGAAACTCGGCGCCCATGTGATTGTCTGCGGGCCCTCGACGCTCGTCTCGCCGCTCTGGAAAGAGCTGGGGGTCGAGGTCTCCTACAATCTCGATGAAATTCTGCCGCGCTGCGACATCTTGAACTTGCTGCGGATTCAGTTCGAGCGGCAGTCGACGCGGCCGTTTCCCTCGGTCCGTGAATACGCCCATCTCTATGCCATGAATCGCGAGCGATTGGAGCGTGCCAAGCCGGACATTCTCATCCTCGCTCCCGGGCCAATCAATCGCGGCGTCGAGATTACGCCCGACGTAGCCGATGGGCCGCACTCGGTGATTCTCGAACAAGTGACCAACGGTCTTGCGGTGCGTATGGCGGTGCTGTGGTTGGTATGCGCGGGCTAATATCGGCGCGCCGTATGATGAGGTGAACTAGTCGCGACAGGGTGCAGCATGGAAGACGAATATGGCAACTGTCCCTTCACAGCGGCAGTGGCTCGGGGCCGAACCTACTACGCCAGCACAACACCGAACGGTAGTTAGTTTGCCAGGTTATTGCCGCTCGTAGATCTCGACCGGCCGCCCATCGGGATCGTTGAGAACGGCGCGAAGCCCCCACTTCGTCTGGCGCGGCATTGAAACGATCTTGGCGACGAGCGATTCTAACTCTGCGGTCACCCGTTGCACGTCTGTCACGGCAAAGCCAAGCCGTGGGGCAGTTGTGTCTGCCATGGCGCCTGCGGCAAGAGGATAAAGTTCGAGCACGGCGTCTCCGACCGTCCCAGCGTAGTGTACGGGGCCAGCACCGTGCTTTTCGACCGCAAATTCGACGCCCAATGAGCTATAGAACTTGCAGAGGGGCTCGAGTCGATTCGTCTTGAGCACCAACAGCTTCAAGAGTGCGCCTGACATCAGTCCCTCGGAGGTGAGTCAACGATGGATCACACTCGGGGCCGTGCATTGCGGCAGGTCTAATTGGTCCTGTAGGCGCTGCCAGGCAGAATCGAGCGTGCCATGGATCTCGTCGGCGCCCTCTCCATATCCACACTGCCCGATGGTCGA
>DASSFG010000102.1:0-6613 GCA_035694685.1 Pirellulales bacterium | reverse complement strand
TCCGCGCTGCGCGGAACGCCGCAGAGGGCGTTCGCTACAGAAGCCGCGTCGTCGATTTGGCGATTTGAAATTGCCGTCATGCACGCATCCGCCGCAAGGTCCGTTTGGCCCAGCCACGCCAGGTGCGCACGCTGATTTCATCAAGCGGCGTCACACGCTCCCAATCGAGATAGCTTCGTAAGCCCGCTCGCAATCCTGCAGGCGAAGTCGTGCCCACAAGACGGAACGATCGCAAGGCCTCTAACGGTCGCCAATTCAGGGCGCCATCGGAATAGGACCGTGGCCTTTGGTCGAGCTCGATCTCGGCAACCAGCTTGCCGCGAACATGCTCAAGCGTCGCCAGGTGTCGCGCCGGCAATCCGGTCGCCTTGATTTCCAGGCCCTGCTCGGTGCGCCTGGCAACGACTTTGATTTTTGCGCGCTCGCGCCACCAGCATTCAAAGTCGGCGAGGGTCGTTCTCCAGACGTCGGGCAGTTGGCTGACGTCGTCTAGCACCTCACGAAGCAATCGTGGATACCGTCCGAGGCGACGGTCGGGGTGGCCGTAAAAGAAAATCGGCTCGCGAGCGGCATGTTTCTGTGCAATCACCGCCCGCCAATGTTCGAGTGCCGTCTCTGCGGCTGCTTCCTGCGTGATCGCGCCGTCGACGCTGCGGCGAGCGGCATCGAGACAGACACCCAGGCAAATGGGGTGGACGGGAATCTGCAACACTTCGCTCTGGCGAGGAAAGAAGGGCAGGTCGTCGTAGGCCAGGCCAAACTCCGAACTGTGCGTCACGCCGAGCTCTTCCAGGGCCGCAAGCAAACCGGCGTTGAACCGGCCGTGAGGAGCGGCAAAGCCCACTGGATCGAGGCCCATCGCGCGCAGACTTTCGATGCCGCGGCGAACGTTCGTCAGATTGTCGGCAGGCTCACGATAGGTATGGTGCCACCAGCCGTGCGAACCGACGTGCCATCCCTTCATTCGGGCGAACGCCTCGGGACACCACGCGTGCGTCGCCGCACAAACGTAATGGCTAATCGCGTGCTCATGCCCGGCGATGGCCTTTAACGTCGCATCAAAATCGTGTGAATCGTAGTCGTCGTGATCGAGCCGAAAGTTGAACGCCGTGCGATAGGTACGGGGATACGGCGAAACCCGCAGCCACACACCTCCGGCAGCCTCAATTTGAATTCGCAGGCCGTTTAGCAGCCGGCCGCGCACGGCGGCGCGATCGACGCGGGCCACCGTTTCGCGCACGGCCAATCCGCCAATTTGCCATTCATAGCAAGCCGCGCCTTCATCGGCGAGCGCCGTAAACGGATCTCGCGATCGCCCTGAACGCAACAGATCCACGTCAATGGCCACCTGGCCCTCGTTGAGAAACGGTCGCGAACGACGCGAATCAAACAGCACGAACTTCGCGGCATGCCCGCTCGATTGCTCCTCGAATGGCACGCCCTCTTGCGCCAGCGCCTGGCGCAAGGTCGCGGGTACGTCGGCCAGCAACAACGGCAGTTCCGTTAATCGCTCCTTCATTTGGCGTAGGCCTCCCAAAGGCGTCGATGCTTCTTGGCAAGCACCCATTCGGAAAGGCCGCTCAACAAACAAAAAGCCCAGCCTTGCGGGCCATCCCATAATCCTTGCTTCCACATTAGGCGGCGAAAGATCTCGCGCGCTGGCGAGAGCCAAGCGTCGGACTTGCGCGGCGCACGACCGCCATCGAGACGGGCCTGCGCCGCCAACGTCGTGTAGCGGTGCATCTTGGCCAGGAACGTGGCCAGGTCGGGCAAGGGATCGTGATCGAGCCAGGCTTGCATTTGCCCAACGGCGCCGGCAACTTCCAGCGTCTCGTGAACCTCACCCTGCCACCACGCGCAGCCTCGCCGCACCAGCCGAACCTGGCGGTCGTCTTGCGTGCCCGAAAACCGCATCGGCCGACCAAAGATCGAACTCCGGACGCGCACCCGGAACGCATTGAAGCGGTCGCGTCTCACGCACACTCGGATTTCTTCAATCATCTCGGGCGTGGGACGTTCGTCGGCGTCGAGCGAGAGGATCCAATCGCCCTGGGCCAACGAAAGGGCGAAGTTTTGTTGCCGCGCGAAATTGTCGAATGGCCGCTGATAGACCCGCGCGCCCGAGGCACGGGCAATTTCGAGCGTGCCGTCGTGCGAGCCGCCATCGACGACGACCACCTCGTCGGCCCAACTGAGCCCTGCAAGCAGTCCCGGCAGGTTGTGCTCCTCGTTGAGCACGATGCAAATCACCGTCACCGTCGGACTGGAGCATTCCCCAATTTGCAATTTGCAATTTGCAATTTGCAATTTGCCTTCACCGGGACGCTTACGCGTCCCGCTCGCCTGGCGCGAGCGTTGCCGGTTTTGTTTGTCAACATCCATTGCAAGAAGCCCTAAGCCGTGACGTCCAGGTGACTGACGAGGATGGGGCGCCATCTACGAACCGCCGCCAATGAAGCCGCCTCATCAGCGCGCGTTCGTCGCGCCACGAACGCGAGGACGTTGCGGCCGACCGGCATTGGTACCAGCGATGAATGGCGTGCAAAACAGCCTTTGTGAAAATCAGCCGCCTGGGCTGCCGGACGAACGGCGCCTTGACTAAATCGGCTGCGAACCGGACTGGCAATGCGGCCAACAGCCGAACTACGTGCCAGGGATGCCGTAGGTTTTTCCATTGGAACAGCAGCGTGTTGCGCAGCGCCAATGACTGCGAACGATCGGCACCCAGCTCGCGGCGGAACGTCGCTTCGCCCTTATGGTAGGCAACGGCGGCGGGCACGTAGCGGGCGTGATAGCCCGCCTGATAGCCACGGAAACAAAAATCGAGATCTTCGATGCGGCCGGGCAAATAAAGCGGATCAAAGCCGCCCACCTCCAGAAACTTGTCACGATCGACCGCCATGACCGCTCCGGCGGAGGCGGTCAAGCAGGCGGTATACATCACTTGCTCATGTCCTGGGTAATCCGACCGAGCTTGGACCAGCCCCCACCGCCAATTGAGCGCTGTTTGCAGGCCCTCGTAGCTCCGGCCGTCGAACAGCCAACACAAGGGCGTCGTCAGAAAACACTTGGGATCGGCGCGGCTGCCGGCGATCAGCGGCTCAACCAATGGATCAATCGCCTGCGAAGCCAGCTTGATGTCATTATTCAGTAGGGTGACGACCGAGCTATCTAGTTGAGGCAACACCTCGTTGAACGAGCAGAGGCCGCGGTTCGCGCAATGAAACTGCCGGACTTGGGGATAGCAGCCGTCGAGGAAATCGACTGAACCGTCTGTCGACGCGTTGTCGATCACCGCGACGCGACAAAGATGACGCGAGGCGCGCGAGGCGCGAACCAGCGAGGGCAGGCACTCATCCAATAAGTGCCGGCCGTTGTAATTCAGCACGACCAGATCAATTGTCGCCATAGGGCCGCCCGAGAACTCATCCTTGAGTTGGCAGAGGCTGGAAAATATGGCGATTTACGCGAACCAGTCAAGATCAAGCCGTGTGCCCTGCCCGCTTGACGCAGGCTGGCCGGGGCGTACACTCAAATACGGAAAACCCATCCTCTTTCTGCGGGAATGGCGGAATTGGCAGACGCACCAGCTTGAGGGGCTGGCGGTAGCAATACCATGCAGGTTCAAGTCCTGTTTCCCGCATTAAGGCCGCGCCACACCCTGGCGCGGCCTTTTCGGTTTTATCACGCGTGCCGCTCGCCACCGGCGACCACGGCGAGAGGGGTCGCAACCCTTTGGAGTGCGGCGATTTATCGCCGCTTTGACTTGCGGCGTGAGCCGCTTTCTTTTTCATGCGTCGGTCGGCGACCAAGAACCGGCACGATGAAAGAAAGGTCTCTGTGACCGACAAAAGCGGCGATAAATCGCCGCACTCCAAAGGCGGGCGTCAGCCACCCGGTATTGCCTGCTAACGCGGTTCGCCTCGGCGTCTCACGTGTCGCAGCGGCGCCAGACAAGCGGTCTTGTTGGCCGCAGGCGGCTTCGCTACGATGCCGGCCTTCCGCGGGTCGTTTCTCGTGCCCGCTTTCCGCATGTCTGTACGTCTGTTGTCTGGAGAGCGATCAATGGAAGCCGAACGAGCTGCCAGTTGGGCATTTCGCTCGCGCGGGCTGGTTGGCGCGTTGCTTGGCACGGCTTTCGGCGCCTTGGTCGTTTTTTCGCCGCCTCTGCTCGAGGAAGCCCAGTGGGAGCGAGTGCCATTGGAAATTCTGGGCTGGTTGACGTTTTTCGCCGGGGCCGCCATGCGCTTTTGGTCCACGCTTTACATCGGTGGGCGGAAGCGGCTGGTGGTCGTCCGGGAAGGCCCCTACTCAATCTGCCGCAACCCACTCTATGTAGGCACATTTCTGATCGGCATATCACTGGCGCTCATCGTGCAGAGCTTCACCTTCTTGGCCTGCGTGTTCGTGGGGGCCGTGTTTTATGCGCTGGCAACGGTACCGGCGGAAGAGCGTTATCTGGAGCGACACCTGGGGGAGCCTTACCGGCGCTACTGCCAGGAGGTGCCGCGTTTCATACCACGGCTTTCGAGCTTTACGTCGCCCTCGACCGTCGTCGTAAGCGTGCGGGCCTTGCGGTTGGAATGCTGTCGAGCCGCCCGCTGGGTAATGTTGCCCGTCATCGCCGACCTGGTCTGCCAGCTCCGCCACGAGACATGGTGGCCACATTGGATCAACCTGCCGTAGCTTGCCTGCGGGTACTGTTTTCGTGGTACAATGGGAGACCATGAAGAAGCCCGAACATGCTCCTGGTCAGCCGCCAGAAACGACTGGTAATTCCTCAGTCAACGACTTCTTGGCTCGGGAGTATTTGCCGGTTATCAAACAGTTCCCGGAAGCGGAAGTGCAGCGCTCGCTCCTGAGGGAGTCTGCAATTACGCGCATTTGCGTCAAAGACCCGTCGAAGCAGCCGCCGAGCGCGCCGGTTTCAGACGCGGTGCCGGCCGAACTCGAGTTTCTGGCCGGATCGTTGTGCGAGCTCGGTTTTGAGAGGCTCGACTTGTCGCAGACTGAACTTGAACGGCTCTATCTGGCCTTTTGCAGTGGCGGCGTAGCAATCCCCGGCACTCCTTATCGGCTGCGACATTCGGTGATGTCTTTGTTCACGTTTGTCGAACCGGCGACCGGAAAAGAGCTTAAGCTGCCCGACAACTGGCGAGAGGCGGTCAGAACTCACCGATGGATCGGGAAAAGAACAACCCCTCCTCTCGACCGGTCGATGTATGAAGATGTGGGAGATGGTTATATGTTGCGAGCTGAAGTGTACGCCTAGGCTGCGCGGTAATTCCCCTAAGAGATGGCGCCGCACGCTGAATTCCAACAACCGCCCGCGGAACTCGCCTGGCTACGTGGTGATGTTGATTTGGGCTTCGAAAACCTCGGAATACCTTCTCAGCAACAACAGCTTCTCAAGGCGGCTTTTCAAGGCAATGGGGTAGCGGTACCCGGAACCGCTTACAAGCTGCGGCACCTGCCTAATTCGACCGCTGCCGTCGTTGAACCCGCTACGGGACAAGAGCCGGTTCTTCCCGACCATTGGAAACAAGGCGCCTACACGCTCGCCGGCAATGTTTTCACGTACGTTGGTAAGCGAGGTAACCGTTTACGTGCCGGGGAGGAGCGAAGTAAGGCAAACCAAGACACCCATACTTTATGCCCTAGCAGGCGCAAACGCGGCGGTAAACCCCAACGGCCAAAAGACTTTGAGACCGGTGCTTGACAGCGGCTGAAGCAGGTGTACATTGACGACCGTAACCGGAGGCGCTCGTATGTCTGCTTATGCTCGTCGTCAGACCGTCGATGAAATCGAGGTCGGCGTCTATCACTGCGTTTCCCGCTGTGTCCGTCGTGCCTTTCTACCGGGCTGAGCCATGCATCGCGCGGCGGCGTATTCCTGGCGGGCTGACGCTCGTCGGCCGTGGCGGGGCCGGCCGCCTGCCGAGCGAGAATCCGCTCGAAGGCGCCGGTGTACTTCGACGTTTCGGGCGTATCGGCAAGCTTGGCACGAATGGGGTTCAGATCGACGTAAATGCTGCACGCCAAGATCGCCGACTCGTCCAGGCAGTTCGATCTTTCCCAAGACCAGTTTTCCGACGGCGGCCCGCCCATTCCGGCGGCCGTGGGCCGGCCGCCGCCGCCGGATCCGCGGTCAGGGAACTAAACTCTTACATATGTTGCGGGGTATTAAAGGGGTCGGGAGTTTTTGTTTGGTTCGACGGCGGGCCGCAAACGCGGCCGCCCGCGGGGCGTCAACATCGATTGCAGCCCAAGCTGCTCGGCCGTGCGCCTCTGCCACTCAACATCGCCAAATGGCGCGCCTCGTTTGACCGATCGCCTCAGCCGTTCAAGCTCTGCCTCCGTTTCGGGCCGGTTCACGAACGACGGCCAGTTCTTTGGCAAGGCGACCGGACCGGCGTCGGGGGCCTCGCCCGGCTCGGCATGCAGCCGCCTCGGCAAGCTCGACCAACGCCAAGCCTCCGCAAGCGCCACGAGATTCGCCCGCAAAGCATTGAAGGATATAAAGGGGAGGGGTCGAATTAATAACAATTGGACCCGTCCCCTTTAGTTGCCCCTTTAGTTGCCCCTTTAGTTGCCCCTTTAGTTGCCCCTTTAG
>DASSFG010000101.1:0-4880 GCA_035694685.1 Pirellulales bacterium | reverse complement strand
TCATTTGCTCTGACAACGGCCCGTCGACCAAGGCGCGGTCGCCCGCCGGGTAATCGCACAGATGCACGCTCTCAAGTGCGCGCGTCGTCCCAGCGAGTTTACCGACTTCCTTTCCAGTCTTATCGCGCAGAGGGTACCTTTCGACGAACGCGTCAACGGCAAGATTTTGCCACATCGTCTCCGCCAAAAAAGGCACGAACGGCGCGACCAGTTTGGCCGTAGTCAACAGGCATTCGTACAGCGTCCAATAGGCGTCGAGCTTGTCGTCCGATTCTTCGCCGCTCCAGAAGCGGTCTCGGCTGCGGCGGACGTACCAGTTGCTCAAGGCGTCGACGAAGGCCGTAACGCGTCCGCAAGCCGCAAAGTTGTCGTAGGCGTCCATGCGCTCCGTCACTGCCAGGGCCGTGGCCGACAACTCACTCAGCAGCCAGCGATCGAGCTCGCTCCGCTGCGACACCGGCCGGTAACCACGGCCCTTCCGCAACACCGCCGTATCGAGCTGGCCCACGTCGCCCACGAGCGAGGCGGCCGGATCGAACTTGTCGATGTTGGCGTAGATCACGAAGAAGCTGTACACGTTCCACAGTCGCAGCAGGAATTCGGGAATGCTGTCCTTGATCGACTGCTCGCTATAACGGATGGACGTCCAGGGGGCCTGATTGGCAAAGAAATACCAACGCAGGGCGTCGGCGCCGTAGCGATCGAAGATTTCGCCCGGCTCGCGATAATTCCGCTTGCTTTTCGACATTTTTTGCCCGTCTTCACCCAGCATTAGCCCCAGCACGATGCAGTTGCGGAACGGGTGCGGATAGGCGTGCTTCGGCGCGGCCGGATCGGGGTTGCCGTCCGTGCCGAACAACAGCGTGCTGATCGCGAGCTGGCTATAAAACCAGCCGCGCGTCTGGTCGAGCGCCTCGCTGATAAAGTCGGCGGGGAACTGATTGGCGAACTGCTCTTTCCCCTGGTGCGGATAGCCCCATTGGGCAAACGGCATCGCGCCCGAGTCGTACCAGCAGTCGATCACTTCGCTCACCCGCCGCATGCGCTTGCCCGGCGCCCGGGGAGAGTCGTAAGTCACCGCGTCGATGTACGGCTTGTGGACCCGCAAATCGTCGGGCAAACCCGGCGTGGCCCGTTTGGCGGCTTCCCACACTTCCGTGCCGCGCACGCCGGGCTTGGCCAGCAGCTCGGCATAACTGCCGACGGCCTCCATGTAACCGCTCTCTTCGCAGACCCAAATCGGCAGTGGCGTGCCCCAGTAACGCTCGCGCGACAAGGCCCAATCGACGTTCGTTTCCAGGAAGTTTCCAAAACGCCCATCGCGAATATGCTCGGGCAACCAGTTGATTTCGTGGTTGTTGGCCAGCATCTCTTGTTTGAAGCGGCTGGTGCGAATGAACCAGCTTCGCCGCGGATACTGGATCAGCGGATCTTCGTCGGCCCGCCAGCAAAACGGGTACTCGTGCAGGTATTGCTCCTGGTGATACAGCAAGCCGCGCCGCCGCAGCTCGCGTGAAATGTCTTTATCGGCTTCCTTCACCCAGCGGCCCTGATAGTCGGGCGCTTCGGCCGTAAACTTGCCGTCGGGACCAACGGCGCAAATCAGGTCCGGTCCAAGTCCCGGCTGAAAACGGTCCCGCTCGCGGGCCAGCACGTCGAAGTCGACCTCGCCGAAGGCCGGCGCCTGGTGTACGACGCCCGTGCCGCTATCGACCGTGACAAACTCGGCCGGCACGACCCGCCAGGCGATGTGCTGCCGTCCGCCGACCGTCAGGTCGCCTTCCACGTCGCCGAGCGAGCGGTAGTAATAATCGAACGGAGGCGTGTAGCGGCGGCCGAGCAGTTCGCGGCCGCGCAAGGTGCGCTCGATGGTCAGCTCGCGTCCCACCTTGGCGGCAATGGCCTCGACGAGTGCCGCCGCGACAATCAGCTTGTTGCCATGCGGGTCTTCACCGTCAGCGACGACGGCGTATTCGAGCTCGGGATGCACGGCCGCAAACTGGTTGCTGGGCAGGGTCCAGGGAGTGGTCGTCCAGACGAGCAGCGACGTGCCGGGCTGATCGACAAGCGGAAATCGCACGTACACGCTGGGATCGGCCACTTCACGATAGCCTTGCCCGACTTCGCCCGAGCTGAGGGCTGTGCCGCCCTGCGCCCACCACCAGACGATCTTGTGTCCCTGGTACAGCAGACCGCGGTCGAACAAGTTCTTGAGCGACCACCAGACGCTTTCGACGTAGCTCTGATGATAGGTCACGTAGGCTTCGTCGAGCTTGATCCAGAAGCCGATGCGTTCGGTGAGACGCTCCCACTCTTGCATGTAGCGCCACACGCTCTGCTGACATTTGCGGATGAAGGGCTCGACGCCGTAGGCTTCAATCTCCTCCTTGGAGTGGATGCCGAGCTCTTTGCAGACCTCGACTTCGACCGGCAGCCCGTGCGTGTCCCAACCGGCCTTGCGTTCGCAGCGGTAGCCGCGCATGGTGCGGTAGCGCGGGAAAAGATCTTTGATGGCCCGCGTCAGGCAGTGGCCGGGGTGCGGCATGCCGTTGGCGGTCGGCGGACCTTCATAGAAGATGAAGGGCGGCGCGCCGGCCCGTCGTTCGAGCGACTTCTCATAAATCCGCCGTTCGTTCCAGAAGCAGATGATTTCGGTTTCGATCGCCGGAAAGCGCGGACTGGAATCGACGGGGCGGAACATGACCTCTCGGACAGTAGTTCAAAATGCGATGGAAACCGCAAGTAGAATGCACGCCGCGGTATTTTTCAACGGCCCGTCAATTCCTCGTATTGCCGCGCAAGCCGCTCGTCCTCCGCGGCCAAATCGTTCTTGAGCCACTGAAACTCGCCTCGCGGGTCGGTCAAGCGTGGCTCTTCCGTGCGAGGATGCTGTGCCAACCGTTGGCGAATGGCTGTCACCGCTTGACGGGCACGGTCGACGTCCAAAGAATTCCGCAATTCTGCCACCAGTTCTTCGGCGAGCAATCGCAATTCCTGAGCCCGTTGGTGCGAACGTGAACTTTCTCGCCAGAATTCCTCCAGGAGGGCACGCCGCCGGGCAAGCTGTTCGCGCGCATGCGCGAGGTCCTGCACACGTGCTTGCCGATCCGCTTCCGCTGGATGTTCGGTTGCGATCGAAGGCGCCGGCTCGCCTGCCGGTTTTGTCAGGACTACGACACGCTCGCTAAGGGCGGCCTCACGGGCCGATACTTCCGCGTCGAGCTCGTTTAAGCGAGTTTCGCGCTCGTCCAACTTTGCGCTGCGCTCGCGTAACCAGCGTCGGGCATCCTGTACTTCCCGCTGCAAGTCGGCGCGCCGCGCATCGATATAGGCTTCGTGGGCCTGAAGCTCCCGCTCTCGGTTCGACAGACTAGTGGGAGGCTGGATGGATGACCGCCGAAGCGAATCGCCCTGCCCCTGAACCAAGTCGTTAATGGCCCGGCCGACCGGCATCTCGGTCAAGGGCAGCAGACCGACCAAGGCGGCCCCGAGCGAATGCGCGGGATCGACGCGCATACCGATCGCCCCCAGCGCTTCGTCCGCTGCGGTAAGCTGTTCCAGGGCAATATCGCGGGTCTGAGGCATGGTTTACCCGACAAGACCGGGAACGGCGCCACCGGGGGCCGAATAATCGTTATATCCTGCCATCAGACGACTATCGGCAGTGCGAAACAGGGAGTTGAATCCGAATCAGATCGGGCCTCGTCCACGCAAAAGTTCGCGTTCGCAAAATGTCGCTGATTCCGCACGTCCGCTTGACGCTAGTTTTGTTCCGCCCCGATCCGGGTTTATCCCGGTCGAGCGATGATTGACCGCTAGATCGCCTCACTGCGACAACCTCCCCTCCTCTTTTTCGCGTTGCGTCCGCCGCCGGTGGCGGCGGACGCGACGCGAAAAGAGGAGTTGCCAGAAGGTGGCGCTTCTTAGCGGTCAATCACCGCTCCACCGGCATGAAGCCGGTGGTGGCGGAGCGGAACAAATCTCACACCGATGCCAGGTGGTCCTCCAGCGCCAATGCGATCACGTTACGGTGGCCACCTGAACCGCCGAGCCGCTGCTGAGGCTGTCGGTCGTTACGACCGCGGTCAAACTGCCCGTGCTGGTCGGCTTGGTAGAGAAGGTCACCGTGAGCGAAGTGGCGGTGGCCGCGCTGACCGTGCCCACTGCTCCGTCGTTGAAGACAACGGTGTTATGGGCAGCCGTTGGATCAAAGCCAAAGCCGGTGATGGTGATCGTGCTCGCGGAAGCAAGCAGGCTGGCCGAGCTGGCCGTCACGACCGGCGTGACGGTGGCCACTTGGACCGCCGAGCCGCTCGACACACCATTGGTTGTGACCACGGCCGTCAGGCTGCCGGCTGTTTTCGGCTTGGTCGAAAACGTGACGGTGAGCGAGGTCGAGGTGGCCGCGGTAACCGTGCCCACCGCTCCATCGTTGAAGGTCACCGTGTTATGCGCGGCCGTCGTGTCGAAACCAACGCCGTTAATGGTGACGGTGGTCGCGTTGGCGGCCAGACTGCTGGTGCTGCTGGTCACGACCGGGGCGACCGTGGCCACCTGCACTGCCGCACCGCTCGACACGCTGTTGGTCGTGACCACGGCGGTCAAGCTGCCTAACGCCGTCGGATCGGTGGAGAAGGTCACGGTGAGTGAGGTAGCGGTCGCCGCTGTCACCGCGCCGACCGCGCCGTTGTTGAAGGTCACCGTGTTATTACCGGCGGTCGTATCGAAGCCAAAGCCATTGATCGTGAGCGTGGTTGCATTCGGGGCCAGGTGAGCGGTATTGCTGGTCACGACCGGCACGACCGTGGCGACCTCCACTGCTGAGCCGCTCGGCACACTGTCGGTCGTGACTACAGCGGTCAAATTGCCCATCGTGGTTG
>DASSFG010000100.1:0-11411 GCA_035694685.1 Pirellulales bacterium | reverse complement strand
ACAGCTTCCAAAGGTGCTCGTGACAGGTGAAGAGCAGCACCTGATGGCCCTCTTCAGCAAACTCGCGCAGCACGTTGGCCGCCGCCCGAGCTCGTTTGGCGTCGAAGTTTACCAACACGTCATCGAGCACCAGCGGCAATTCAACGCCGCGGCGGGCATAGACGCCGACCAACGCCAGACGCAAGCTCAAGAAGAGTTGCTCGCGCGTGCCGCGGCTCAGCACCTCGACCGCCAGCGAGTTGCCTTCGCTGTCATCGACGCGCAAGGCATGTTCGCCCAAGGGCGCCCAGACGCGCACGTAGCGCCCGTCGGTCAGCCGTTCGAGGTAACCAGACGCGTCTTTAAGCGCCTCGGGCTGACGGTCGGTTTCATAGGTGCGGCGCACCGAGTCGAGCGTGTGCGCGGCCACGGTCAGCACGCGCCAACGCTCGATCGACTCGCGCACTTCGCCGTCAAGCGCTGCCAGTTTGGCCACGCGCAAGCTGAGCCGCCGATCGGCTACCAGCGCCGCCGATTCTTGTTCCAGCCGGCCGCGACCTTCGTGCAAGGCCGCCAGGCGGTTTGTCGCGGTGTCCATCTTGGCCGTCAAATCCTCCAATTGACGTTCCAGCAGGGTTGCGGCATCCGCTTCCAACCAGTTACGCACGTCGTTCTCGGTCAGCCGGCCCGCCAAGGCAGCCGCGATATCGCGGGTGAGCGTATCGCGACGCTCAACCAAGGCTTGCCGCCGGGCATGCTCGGCCGCGCGCTGGCGCAATTCGGCTTCGCCGCTCGCTGCGGCTTCTTGCAGCAACTGCTGGCGCCGCTGCTCGCCGCGGCGAATGGCCGTGGCCAGGCGGGCTTGCTGCCGTTTCAGCCGCGCGGCCCGCTGGTGCAAGGAATCGCGTTTGGCCGCTACGATCTCGTGAGCCGCAAGCTGCGTGCAAAGCTCGTGCAGTTGATCGGCTGGCCGCTGACTGACTGGCTTGAGTGCCACGTCCGCCAGAAGCTGCTTGATCCTGCCCGCCAGCACGTCGAAATCTCGTTTCCGTTCGTCGAGCTCCGCTTGGCGACGTTCGCGCTCCTGTTCGAGTTCGTCAAGTTGACGGCGTCGGCCGGCGAATTGTTTGGCCTGTTTGAGCGTGATGTCTTTCGGCAGCCCGGCGGCGACGAGCGCTTGCTCCCAACGGCGGCGCGCTTCACGGCGCTCGTTTTCGGCTGCCGCCGCACGCGCTTTGGCAGCTTCGGCGGCGGTCGCGGCCGCTTGCCGCTGGGCATCGACGCCGAGCAATTCTTCCAACGCGGCGAGATCTTTCTCAGCCGCCTGCAGTCGCGTGAGCAAGGGACCGCCGCCGCGCGGCAGCTCGCGATCGAGCGATTCTCGCTCCTCTTTGGCCTGTTGGACCTGCGAGGCCAAAATGCCCGCCTGCTTCTGACAGACTTCGAGCTGGTTGGCAGCGGAGCGGTCCATCAAGAATTTTCCCCCGGCTGCTCCCGCCGCGCCCAAGGCCCCGATGACTGCCAGCAGCCAACCTGCCGAGCCCACCAAGGAAGAAGGCAAAAACATGTTCGCCAGCACGAGCACGACGCCAAACACAAACACGGCGCCCAGCGCCACCAGCACCCAGGCCGGCAAAAGCTGCCGATCGAGGAGCGTGCGCGTTTGCTCGGCGAGCTCGCTTTCGTGCCTGGCAAGCTGGCTCAGTCGCTCGTCAGCCTGGATGCGGCGCCGCAACTGGGCCACGAGGTTGCCCGCTTGTTCCAGCGCCGGCGCCAGCTCCTTTTGCTTGTTGCCGTTGAGCGCCTTGGCGATCTCGCCCGCCAGCGCCTGGGCGCGCTGCGTCGCTTCCGCTTCTTCTCGTTGAGCGGTGCGAAGACGCTCTTGGGGCCCTGCCAGAGCGCGGGCCGCGGGCCGCAAGCGTTTACCCAACGTGTCGTTGGCGGTGAGCTTGCCGGCGTTCGGCTTGCCGGTCAGACCGAGCTCGCGTCGGTGCTCGGCCAGTTCCTTGTCGAGCGAGCTGATTTCTGCGGTCTGCTGCTCAATTTGCTTTTCCAGCGTTTTCAGCCAAGTCTCTTGCTCGGCCAGCGCTTCGATCCGCGGCGCATGGCGGGCCAGCCGGGCATCGAAGTCGAGTCCGGCCGCTTCTTTCCGCAATCCGCGTCGCGACCGCACGATTTCGGTAATCCGCCGCCGTCGTCCCTCGAGCGATTCTCGCAGCAAGTCAAGCCGCTCGATCGCGCCCGGCGGAACCGGGGCCGGCGGCGGCAAATCTGCCAGCTCGCGTGTCAGGGCCGCGCGTTGCTGCCAAGGCCCCCGCACCAAGAGCGCAGCCTGGAGTGTATGTTCGGTCCGTGCCAATCTTGCTCGTTCGGCTTCGAGCTGCTCGACCTCGCGCGCCAGCTCTGCGAGCTCATGGACGATCGACGCGTGACGGTGTACTTGGGACCGCAGCCCTTCGATTTCGCCGGCGACTTGCTCGCGCTGTCTCAAGAGATCGGCAAGTTGGCCTTCACCGGCGTTGCCCGAAACGATTCGCGCGCGACTGACGGCCAGTTCGCGGAGCACGTCGGACAGGGACACGCCGTTCAATCCGGTCGAAAGATGGTACAGAAACTCGGCCGCGGCGGTATCGCTGAGCGTGCCCAACTCTTGCACCTCGCGCAAGCCGACGGCGAACACGTGATTGAACGTCGTCTCATTGACGCCGCCAAGCAGACTGCCGAGCAAGTAATCGGGCTGCACCGCGCCGTCAGCTCCCAACACGCGCAGATCGTCCTCAAACGGCGGCTTCGTCGGAGCGTGGCGGCAGACGGTGAACCGCCCGCTAGTAGCCGACACGACGAGCGATCCGCCTGGCCGGCCGCCGCGCACCGGCGGAAGGTATCGCTGCCTTCGTTCGGGCGCAAAGCCGTACAGCATCGTCCGCAGGAACTGCAAGAGCGTGGTCTTGCCGGCTTCGTTCGGTCCGTAAAAGACCGTCACCCGGTCGGCCAGGTTTTCCAGCTTGAGACCGTGCCAGATGCCAAACCCATCGATTTCCGCCGCAACAAGCTTCATCGCCGCGTCTCCTCACTTGTCAGCAGATCGACGCCTAAGGCCGCCGCCTTTTGCAGCAGCTTGCGTCGCCCATCGTCGGAAAGTTCCACCAGCCGATCAAGCCTTGTGGGAAGCTGCGCCGTACTAAGGGTGGATGGCCTTCCTAGGCCGTCTTTCTCCTCCCTGGACGGCCTAGGAAGGCCATCCTCCGCCGCGGCAATCAGCTCTCGCAACGGATCCAGCAGATCGGTCGGTTCGTGGCCGTCTTGGCCGTCGAACTGGGCAAGGGTCCGCAGATAGTCGCCCAAGAACGAATCGTGCTCCAGCCAGGCCGGCGGCACCGCCGACTCCGGTTCGACCTCGATCGCGGTTACCCACACCGCCGGATATTCTTGCTCGAAGCGACGACGCAGCCGGTTAAGCAGGTCGTCGGTTTGTCGGCCGCGCCGCAACGCGGCGATGAGTGGTCCATGTCCGTGCACGGCCCACGAGACGAGCAGATGGAGGCCGGGCGTAGCGCGACGCAGCTCGTTCAACTGCTCGATCATGCTGCTTTCCAGCGCTTCGGCCGTGGTTGCGTCAACCACGGCGACACGCCGAGTTTGCCAGCGGACGACGTCGGTGGAAATCTGCCGAGTATGAACTTTGCCTTCTTCGCTGAACTCGACGCACGTGCAACCAAAAGTTCCCGTTTCATCAGGACTTCGCGCCTGAGGGGAACCCGAGTAATGAGCGGCCTGCGGAAAGTCGCAGAGCGTGGTACAACGATGCTTGCCGCCGAGCGCCCAGTAGCCTACATCGCGTGAGGCCAGCGACGCGCGGTCGGCCTTGCCGCATGCGACGGCAATGGTGGGCAGACCGTCGGCATCGGGCCAGAAATCGGCGGCACGAATCTTACCTCCCCGTGAACGGCTGATTCCGGTGAGGCGTGCCCGAGGGCCATCGACGCCGCCGTAAATAAAATCCTCGGGCCGGCGCTGCGAGAAGCGAAAGACGTTGTCGGGCAAAGCCAACGCGGCGGGCCACCGCTCGGGCCGATCGACACGTCCTCCCGCCCAGTAGACGGGAATCTGCCTCTCGCGCAGCCGGCCGAATTGCCTGAGTAGGAAATCGACGCCGTGTGGACCGGCCAGCTCGACATCCAGAATATCGCCCGCCAGCACAAGGAAGTCGGCCTGCTCGGCCAGCACCGCATCAACGACCCGTTCGGCCGCGAGATACGGAGCGTCGAGCAACGCGGCCTGCAGCCGATCGGGCAGGTTCCAAATCCCGCCGAGCGGACGTTCCAGGTGCCAGTCACTGGTATGAATGAAACGCAGCCGCCCTTGGGACATTGGCGCCTCCATGTGCCTTCCCCCTTTTGACGGACCTCATTGACGGGGCAGTGTAGCCAAGACAGGGAAAACGCACCAGAGCGGATTGCGCAGCAGCATACGGCAGAGGCCAATTGGTAGGTTAAACTAGATCTGATGCCATCCACGATTTTAAATCACCATCGAACCGCCTGTCGCATTTCGATCCGAGGCATCGTGCAAGGCGTCGGTTTCCGGCCTTTCGTCTACCGTCTGGCGCACGAGCAAGCGATCGGGGGCTGGGTGCTTAACGATGCGACCGGAGTGGAAATCCACGCTGAGGGCCGTGCGGACGACGTGGCAGCATTCGCCGCTGCGCTGCAAAAGAACCCTCCACCGGCCGCGGCGATTGCCGAATTCCGCGTGCAGGAAGCGGCGCCGGAAGGCTTTTGTGACTTTCACATCCGAGAGAGCCGCCGCGAGGTGTCGCCGACGGTGCGCATGTCGCCCGACCTGGCGGTCTGCGGCGATTGCCAACGCGAGCTGAACGATCCGTCGGACCGGCGCTACGGCTATCCGTACATCAACTGCACCAATTGCGGTCCGCGTTACTCGATCATCCGCCGCCTGCCCTACGACCGCGTCAATACGACGATGGCCGAGTGGCAGCTTTGCGATGCCTGCCGCTACGAATACGAAAACCCGCTCGATCGCCGCTATCACGCCCAGCCGACGGCCTGCGAAAAATGCGGCCCCGGTTACTACCTGCTCGACGGCGACGAGCGCCTGAACGAAAGCCAGGCCGCCATCCGGCGCGCCGTGGAGCAATTGCGGGCAGGTGCCATCTTGGCCGTCAAAGGCATCGGCGGCTACCACCTGGCTTGCGACGCCGACAACCCTCAAGCACTCGCCGCGCTGCGCGAAAGAAAATACCGCAAAGAGAAACCGTTTGCCTTGATGGCGCGCGACGTCGAGGTTGCCCGGCGGCTCGTCGAGCTTTCGCCCGAGCATGAAAGGCTGCTTGTCGATCGTGCCAGGCCGATCGTGTTGGCGCCCGCTCGCGGGGAGCTGCCGCTCATCGCGCCCGACAACGACGCCTTGGGCATCATGCTGCCTTATGCTTCGCTGCACTTCCTGCTTTTCGCCTACGGCGCGCCGGAGCTGCTCGTTTTGACCAGCGCGAACCGATCGAGCGAGCCGATTGCCTATCGCGACGACGATGCACGACAGCGACTGGCCGGCATTGCCGATGCTTATTTGATAGGCGAGCGGCCGATTGCACGCCGTGTCGACGATTCGGTGGTGGCGGTGCGCGAGGGGCGCCCGTTTCTGGTGCGCCGCGCACGCGGTTACGCTCCGGCAGCCGTCTGCCGCTTGCCGGCCGAGCGCCCGATTCTGGCGTTAGGCGCCGACCTGAAGAACACTGTCACGCTGGTTGTCGCCGGGCAGGCCTTCGGCAGCCAACATTTGGGCGATCTCGACGAGTATGAGACGAGCCTTTCTTTCGAGGAGACCGTCGGCGATCTGCTGTCGATGTACGACGTCGAGCCGAACGAGCTCACCGTCGTACACGACCTGCACCTCGAATTTGTCTCCACGCGCTTTGCTGCGAAATTGCCCGCGGGCCGACGGCTGGCGGTGCAGCACCACCAGGCGCACATTGCCAGCGTGATGGCCGAATACGAGTTGCTCGACGAACCGGTTGTGGGTGTGGCTTTCGACGGCACGGGGTACGGCACGGACAGCGCGATTTGGGGCGGGGAGTTTTTCGTCGGCAGCGTGCGCGATGGTTTTGAACGTCGGGCAAAACTGCGGTCCGTCATGCTGCCGGGTGGCGATGCCGCCGCGCGTTTCCCCGTGCAGGCCGCCGCCGGGTACCTCGCCGAATTGTCGGACTTACCCGACATGGCGGCGCCGCCGTTTTCCTTCCCCAGTCGCTTTAACTCGGCTCGAGCGCTCGTGGCCAGGCACGTTCGTTGCCACGTATCGACGTCCATGGGCAGGCTGTTCGATTGTGTCGCGGCGCTCGTCGGCTTCACACGCGAAACGAGCTTTGAGGGACAAGCGGCGATCTGGCTCGAACACCAGGCCCGTCAAGCGTCGTCACAACGGGCCTATACCTTCGCTAACTTGGACTGGCGCCCATTGCTTGCGGCCATTGTTGCCGACCGCCGTGCTGGTCGTGATCCTTGCGAGATTGCCGCCGCCTTCCACGCTGCCTTGGCCGATGCGACCGTCGAGCAGGTGGGACGCCTATGCCGGGACAACGACATTCAGCTCGTCGCCTTTTCGGGCGGCGTCTTTCAGAACGAGCTGCTCTGGGAGCTGATCCGCGAGCGACTGGCGTCATTGCCGGGCGTTCGGCCACTTACCAACAGCGCCGTGCCGGTCAACGACGGCGGCATCTCCCTCGGCCAGGCCGCTTTGGCGTCGGTATTGGATCGCTGATTATCCGCGAAAGTAAACGCCGCTCAATAATCTCGCACCGAGCCGTCAGGATAGGTCGGGTGCGGCCATTTGAATTGTCGTTTCGGGTCGGCGGCGACTTCAGCCATTTTGGCTTCGTCGATCTCGACGCCCAGCCCCGGTCCCTCGGGCAATGAGGCGTAGCCTTCGGCGTCGATCTCCCAGCGTTTGCGGGCGACGCCGGGCGGCATGAGGTGACCGTCGAGATAACCTTCGTGAATCAAGAACAACGGCGTCGCCGCCGCGGCGTGCAGGCTGGCGGTCAGGCCCAGCTCCGAACAGGTGCAATGCGGCGCGAGTGGGACGAAAAAAGTTTCGGCCAAGGCGGCGATCTTTCGCATCTGACTGATGCCGCCGGTATGGGCGCAGTCGGGCTGAAGAATGTCGATCACACGTTCCTGCAAATAGGGAATGACGCCCCAGATCGTGCGGTCGCGTTCGCCCGTGGCCAGCGGCACGCGTATCTGCTGACGCAGTTCCTTGAACACCTCGATGTTGCCCGGCACCGCCGGCTCTTCGATAAACAGTACGTCGTAAGGCTCGATGGCGGCGGCAAACTGAATGAGCATGGCGACGGGCACGGCACAATGGGCGTCGAACATCACCGCGCCGTCGGGGCCGACGCGCTCGCGCGTGTCGCGCACCAGCTTGACGAGTTGCTCGATGTCTTTCGGCCCGCCGCTGAAGGGGTGCGGGCCGCCGGTGCCGGTCTTGTGGGCCTTGGGCGTCGGATACATGCGAATCTTGTCGCGGCATGGTCCGCCCAGCAGGCGATAAACCGGCTCGCCCCAGAGCTTGCCGGCAATGTCCCACAAGGCCACGTCAATTGCCGACAGCGTGTGAACCATGAACGGCCCGCCCCGCATATCGCGATGTGCCCGAAAGATTTTCTGCCAGAGATATTCGATGCGTGTCGGGTTCTCGCCGTCCAACAGTTCGAACATCGACCGGGCCAGCGTGGCGGCCACGTTCGGTTCGAGCCCCGTGATCTCAGCCCAGCCAGTGATTCCGTGGTTCGTCTCCAGCTTGACGTATACCTTCGGCCCAACCGGCGTCGCCGTCAGCCGCGTGAGCTTGATCGACGATCCGCGGTCGGCCACCTGCGCCGCAGGGTTATTCTCTTGCGAAATAGCGTCGCTGATTGCCAGCGCGCCGGCCGTTGCGGCTGCGGAGGTAACAAGGTGGCGGCGGGATATCGCCGACGCTGATAACTGATTCATGGTTGCTTCACCAGATAGTCACTTAGCGTCTTTAACAAACGCATACGCCGTTCATGCGCGATTGAGCCAATGGAACCCACAATCGCTCGGCGGGCAACGACATGAAGAAATCCAAGCCTGATGACCGAATCGGATCGCAATCCGCTCGATAAGAAATCCGCGTCTGCCGCGACAATGATCTCATCAAAGCTCGTCACTGCCTGATGCAACTGCGTGCTGACGCCGCACACCAGGTAGTCCCGAAACGGGGGCATTTCTCGCAGGATCACTGCCGGGCGATTCTTGACGCTGCCGTCGGCAAGCGACATCGGCAACACGACCACGTCACCTTCCGTCATAATCGGGATTGGCTCGCTTGACGAGTTCTAGTGAATAGTCCGGCTCATCGGGTCCATAAGCGCGCTCCAGGTTTTGCAACCCAAAACGCGTCCAAACATCCCGTTCGTCCTCCTCCTCGGGCAATACGGTAACGATCAGCTTTGTGTTTGGTTGCAATGGAAACGGCTCATCCAGCAGAATTTGTTGCCCATCAAAATGGGCGCGTATGTTTACAGCCATTTTTTACCTCTCAGATATTCTAACACAGGCCCGGAGGCCACCCAACGGTCATGGATTGTAGTAATCATGGCGGATCGGGGCTCGCTGAATTCGCTGGTGTTACTTTGCGAGCTCAACCAGACGGGCAACCCCTGCTTCTGTCCCGGCGGCGTCCGAGGCGCCGATGAAGATCACGTTCTTCTCCACGGCGAACGGGCTCCAGACAAAGCTGACGAGTGCCTTGCCGGGCCCGGGGTATTTCTCGTCGGCCACTTCGATCAATAAGTCGCTGGCTTGCAGGGCGGCGGCCAGCTCGCCCGATTTGCTGTCGCCGAACAGAATCAGGTGCGAATCGACGGAATACGCTTCGGGCAACTGCGGACAAAGCTTGTCGGTACCGACAAACGAGTTGAGCCGCGTCCAGGGCCGCGACCATTTCTGTCGCACCTCGTCCGTCGATTGAAGTTCAATCGGCTCGCCTTTGATCACCACCGCCTGGTTGTCATCGCGAATGAATAACACGCAGCCCGGCTCATAGAACTTTTCGTAATCAAAGTCGATAAAGCCGCTGCTGGAAACAGTCAGCAACGTGCCCGGCTTGCGCCATCCATTCAGCTCTTTGCCATCAGCCGTGCGTGCGAGTTGCCGGCCGTCGTCGGCCGTCTCGATGGTCGCGGTGAGCTTCACTTCCGCCGGCGGTTTTTGTTCGGCACCCTGCGGCTTGTGAATCTTAACGTAGGGATCCCACACGCGCGGATAACGGGCCTTGCGAATAATCTCCGACTCTGCGACCACGTCTGCACTGACCCCGGCCGGAGCCAGTTCGGCCTTGACCTTCTCGGCGGTCGCCCGCTGGGCTTCGCCGCCGATGGCGATCCGCAACGCGGGTTTGCTCTTCAAAAAGCTGCGGATGGCGGCTTCATCGAACACGCGCACTTTGTCACCGACCATTTGCGGCGCGGCCAGGGATGGCCGATAGTCGAACATCGTGCGCATCTGTTGATTGGCCGCCAGCAAGTCAACCTGCACGCTGTAATCGCCGGGCTTCGCATTCGACCCCAGGGCGAACTTCTCCTGCCATTGGCCGTCGCAGTTCGTCGCGCGATACACGTGGTACACGACACCGCCGTCGGGACCGCTGACCTTGACCTCCAGAGGCCAGGGCATTTTGACGTTGTCGAGAGCCAGCGAAAGTTCGATGCTTCCGCAGTTCGCTTGAGCGCGCAAACTCGAGGCGGCGGGCTCGCGCGGGGCGACCAGGTAGAGCTTCATTTCGCCCGGGGCAAAGCTCGCCTTCTGCGGACGATCGAAGTCGGTCACGCGCCTTGCCGTTCGCCAGTCAGTTCCCTCAATCGCGTAGACCACGCTCTTCGGGTCGATTCCTGCCAGCGTGTACTCGGCATCATGGGCTGCATAGTTGTAGATTGGATACTCGTCACTCTCGGCAATGTCGGGCAAGCGCTCAAAGCCGTTGAGCACCATCAGGAGCTGACCCTCGCCGCCGACATGCCGCTCGGCCGCCAGGTGGACCGATTCCGTCGTGATGGCCGGCTTGCTCTTCGTCTCGCGCATCGTTTTTTTCAACGGCCCGACGGCCTGGCGCGCCGGCTCGTCCATAAAGTAATTCGTCTGAAAGGAACTGGCCTCCCGCGGCGACTTGAAGTTCTTTTTGTCGGCTACGAACAGCGGCGTCCAGCGGAACGCCGGGTCTTTGAAGTTCGCGTCGGTCGTAATGGCGCCGTCGAACTTGACACTGGTCGTGCGATCGTTGACAACCTGCCCGCCCGCGGCCGTGAAAGCCTCAAGCGCTTGCTGAACTTCGCCGGGCAGGTCAAACGTCTGACCCACGATGACCAGCGTCCGGTAGTTCGCCAAAGCGCCGCGCGGCAGCAACCGCTCGTCGACGATATGCGCCGGATAGCCCGCTCGGCTTAGCGCCTGGTGCACCGTAAGCACTTGCTCTTTGTAATTGCCGCCGACGCTATAGGCGCTCAGGTCGATCTGCCCTTCTTTGAGCGCCGTGTTCTCGGGCAACGAAGCCACCATCAGCTTGATCTGCTCGCCGGTCTTCTTTTTTGCCTCTTTGGCACAGATGCCTTTCTCGCGCATGGCGATCTCGGTGAAGCTCCAGAGCACCGCCACGTCGTGCATATCGGGCGACATTTCCAAAAATAGTGGGCCCAGCCGTTGTCCCGGCTCGTTGACGCTGGCTAGGTCTTCCGGCGTCATGCCGCCCGTGTTGAGCCACCAGTTGCTCCGCAGTCCGGCGGCCAGCATGCCGTTAAGCATGACGCGATAGGCATCGCGCTGGCCGGGCTGCGGCACGAGCTTGCCGAAGAGTTGGCCATTCATGGCGTGAGCAATTTTCGCCGTTGGCTGGTGGGCCTTTTCCAGGTAGAGCGCTCCAATGACGCCGAGCTTGCCATATCCCCAGTCCATGAACACATGCGTGGAAGGGATTTCGTTCACTTCCTGGTTCATGGGGTCGGTGCCGTCCATGATGGCGTGCGGCGCATAAAGGTCGGTGCTGAAAACCATGTCGGGCCAGACGGTTTTCAGGTCGCGCTTGGCCTGGTCCATGCTCTCTTTGAGAATGGCACAGCGAACGGCCATGTAACGCGTCCAGTCGGCATCGTCGCGCGCGGCGGGATCGCTGGTATATTGCCAGCCGCGCGACTCGTACCACTCGCGTTCGTCCCAGTCCGGAAAGCCCGACGCGGTGCCGCCGGCCGGAGTTTTTCCCCAACCAAGCCCCGGCTCGTCGAGGCAACCGACGCTTACGATGCCTTCGCGATAACGTCTCAGTCGCTGGGCCGTGTGAAAGTTGAACAGCCGCATCGTCTCGACCATTTTCGCATCCGCCCAGCTTTTCTCGCTGCC
>DASSFG010000099.1:0-7241 GCA_035694685.1 Pirellulales bacterium | reverse complement strand
TAACCGTACGCCGCGAAACACGCAACGGCGAGCTCGGCTTATTGGCGGCGGCGATGTTTCTGGTCTCGCTGCCCTTTGCCGACTGGCTGCCCTTCGCGCGGGTCGATACGCTGGCAGTGCTGTTCTCGGCGGCCGCTTATTGGTCAGTAGGGCATGAGCGGCGGAGCGTCGTCCTGGCTGCGCTGTTTGTGGCGGCCGGCTCGTTGGCCAAGCCGACCGCAGCGTTGAGCGCGCTGCCGATTTTTGTCCATCTGTTGGCCAACCGGCGAAACCGCGACGGCTGGTGCTTTGCCGCCTTGGTCGTCGCGTTGGGTGCCGCAACATGGGGCCTGGTGCAGTGGTCGAGCGGCGGCTACTTCCTGACCGCGGTCCTGAGGGGCAACTGCAACCCGATGTCGCTATGGAAGGGCTATGCCACCAGCTACGAGTTCTTGCCGACGCCCTTATCGACCGGCGCCTTATTGACCGCGACGTGGTTGATCTTATCGTCGCCACGGCGGTTCTTTCAGTCGTTGTACAGCCTGGGTTTCGTCGTCATTTCTTGCGTCTCGGCGGTGCTATGTGCTAAGCGCGGGGCAGAGATTAACTACTTTCTCGAGCCGGCCCTGTTGGCATCGCTGGCGATTTGTATCGACGGCCTGCCACGATTGCTCGAGCTGAATCCGCGCCGAGCGATGGCGGGACTGGCCATCTTAGCAACGTTCATCGCCATCCCCTCGATTCGCGATACCAAGGCCGTCTATGGCTCGCTGCCTGCTCGACCGACCTGGTTCGCAATGGTGCGTGACTGTCTCGCCGACGAACCCGGCGACGTCGAACTGCTGTCCGACGCAAAAATCATCGACATGGTGCTCGAGGCCGGCCACCGCCCGGCCATCAACGATCCCTATCTCTATACCATGATGGTCGGCAACGGCACGCTGGAATCGGGGCCGCTTTTAGAGCGAATGCGCGACGGGCGGATTAAATGGCTGTTCTTCCACCGGACGCTTCCTTACCACCTGGGCACGATTGAACGCGATACGCACTCTTGGCCGCCGGAAGTCATTGAGGCGCTGCCGCGCTATTATGATCCCGTGGCCGACGAACAGGGGCTTTACATCTACCGCCATCGAAAATACGGCAAGCAAAACGCTCGTAGGGTTGGACCAGCGAGCTTGCGATCACCGCCCAACGGTTAAAGGTGTCAGGCATCAGGCATCAGGCGTCAGGAAGGAAGCGCCTGATGACTGATAGCTGACGCCTCTCGTGGTGGGCCGGCACTCGCTCCGCACGCTGGTCCCACCCTACCCGAACCTGTTTGATTGACAATGACGATGGAACAAAGCCTGAAAGTTGCGGTGCGGGCAGTCCTGGCGCTGACGCTCGCCTTGATTGCGGTCTTTCATGGCTACCGAGTATGGCACCGTCATCGCAGCTATGGCGAGGGACCGATTGTGGCCCTGGCCGAACGAATGCGTTCCGAGCCGGTGTCAGCCTCTTGGATGCGTGAGCCGCCCTACACATTGACCTGCTACGGGCCCGGATATTACTGGGCGATCAACGCCGTCGCCGAGATCGGCGGATGGCAAAACAGCCTGGTGCCCGGCCGGCTGGTATCGCTGGTTGCAGCGTTGTCAGCCGCCGCGCTGGCGGCGCTGGCCGCTGCTCGTCACACGCAAAACGTGGAACTCGGCTTGCTCGCCGCGGTTTTGTTTCTGGTGTCGCTGCCAATCAACGAATGGCTGCCGTATGCGCGAGTCGACTTGCTGGCGATTGCGTTTTCGGCCGCCGCGTATCTTTTTGTGGGGCCGGGCCGTCTACCACTTGCGGCATCGGCCGCCGCCATCGCCATTGGCTCCTTGGTGAAGCCCACGGTGGCGTTGAGCGCGCTGCCCATCGCCGCACACCTTGTAGCGACCCGCCGCCCGCGCGACACAATCTTCTTTCTCTTGTCCGTCGCGGTGTTGGGCGCCGCCGCCTGGGGAGTAGTGCATTGGGCGACCAATGGTTTTTTTCTGGCAGGCATTTGGTTGGGCAACCGCAATCCAATGTACCTCTGGCGCGGCTATCTCTTCACCTACCAGTTTCTGCTTTCGCCCCTGGCCATGGCCGCTCTGATGGTGGCGGCCTGGCGGTTCGTGGCCTCGCCGCGACGGTTCGCCCAGTCGCTATTCGCTGTGAGCTTTGTACTCAGCCTGGGGATCTCGGCCGTCATGGTTTGCAAGCGCGGCTCCGAAATCAACTACTTCCTCGAGCCGGCGCTATTGGCGGGCATAGTCCTGGCCGTCGAGGGAGGAAGCTGGCTTTGGACGTTTAGCGCAGGTCGCACACGCCTGGCAATCGGTGTGCTGAGCCTATTGGTCGCAATGCCGTACGTTCGCGAGATGCGGCAGCACGGCCGTGAGCCGAGCATTGAATCGCCCGCCTACGCGACGGCCCGCCACTGGCTGGACGGAGAAGCGGCCGACGTCGGCTTACTGGCGGATGGACGCATGGTGCCGGTGGCGCTCGCCGCTGGTCACCAACCGTGGCTGAACGATTCGTTTCTTTACATGCTGCTGGTGGAGAACGGCACGCTCGACGACTCACCGCTCGTCGAGCGCCTCTCCGACGGGCGAATCAAGTGGCTGTTTTTGCGGCACACGCTGGAAGCGCATCGCGAGGCGGTTGACAACCACACCGACTGCTGGCCGCCCGAAGTGCTCGAGCGCTTTCCCCACCACTACGAGCTCGTCGATGAGAGCGACGGACTCTACGTCTATCGCCATCGGCGTTTCTCCGACACTTTGACGGCAAAAAAGTAGTCTGGGTGGCTTTTCCCTCCTTTTACTTTCCACTTTCCACTTTCCACTCTTCCTCTGAACGCTCGCGTGCGGGGCGAGTGACATGGCTGGCTCATTTCGAGCGTGCATTCAGGTGCGTACCGGATACCGCGGTCGATCTGCGGCCGGACCTGATGTTGCCTTCGCGTCAACTTCCCACGCACAATCCGTCCAGCGCCCGGCCGGGGCTTGTCGGTCGGGCGACACACGCGGCGGGAGCGGCTATGGGCCGCTGCCACCGCAGGCGGGAGCCTCCACCGGCCCGGGCGGCGCGTAGGGCTCCAGCTCCTCACGCAACACAACGACGTCGGGCGGCGCCTCGATGCCTAAACGCACCTTGTCGCCCGACAGTCGCACAACCGTAACTACAATCGAGTCACCCAAACGGATGCGCTCGTTTTCTCTCCTCGACAGCACCAACATGCACCGACCTCCGTGCTTGGATGAATCTAACTGTATGTATACTGTTCTTATGAACCGTGTCAAGCTCGGACGCGGTCATTGTCTGTTCACCGAACCGCCGCTTCCACGTTTCACTCAGGCGGCTGCAAGCTCCACGTCCCTCGGTGGCACAAGCTGGGTCTTTTGGAACCGTTCGCCGCTGGAATCGTAGAACAGCACCGTGTTGTTTTGCGTTTCCCAAATCGCGGAAAAGGTCACGGCCCGTGGGCCGTGCAGACAGAAGTACAAGCCGCAGGGCTTGCCCCCACGGGTGAGCACGCGCTCCGTCATCCGAAACGCGCCACACTCCAACTGATCGAACTCACAAAGCGTCTCGTTCACATAGTCTCGCAGGTCGTCCAACGATTCAATCGTTCGTGCGCCGGTCAACATGGTGACAGCGTATCTCCTGGGCCAAGATCAAGGTGCGGCGCGACGGCGAATCATCGCGCGGTAGGCAGATAGCAGAGCCAGATGCGGGCACTGGTAACTATCGGCAAGATAGGCAAGAAGGTTCAGTTGAAAAAGCGATGACTGAACCGTAAGTGGAAAGTGGAAAGTGGAAAGGGAAAAGGAGAAAGGCGAATGGGTCCTGGCGTAGGCTCCCGTCACTACTTTTCACTTTCCACTCATGACTTTCCACTCATTGCGCTGCCCCGTATCGCTCGAACATCTCCTCGACCTTGGCCTCTTTGGCGTCACCCTTGTGAAAGACGATCCGATAGCGCAGGGTGATGGACTCGCCCTGGGGGAGCGTGCAGGCGCCGTCGACGTCTGGCTTACCGACGAAATCGCGCAGGCCAAAGGGGTTGGCAGCGAACAGCCCGTAGTCGCGCACATGCCAGCGCGTCGGATAGCGGAAGCTTTCGGGATGATTGAGGAAGGCGATGCCCACCGACTGACCGTCGAGCGTGCCATAGTAGTCCACCCACGAGGCCGGCTTGCCCCAGGCGTCCTTATCGGTGTCGCCTTCGCTGTTCACGATGTGACCGCCCTGCTGGCTATTCACGTCCATGACCGTGGGAATGCGAATGCCCATCGAGCCTTCCTTGGTATCGCCGAATTTGACGGCCACTTCGGACGCGTTGAGCGTGATGTCGTAGTCGATCGAGCGCCAATTATCGCTCACACGAAAGGTCAGGTGGCGGAAATCTTGCAAGACCTTTTTGCCGCTGGCGTCGAGCCAGTCGTTGCGGGTCGTGATCAGCGCATGATCGTCGTCCGCTTGCAAACGCAAATATTCGCGGTGGGCGATCGAGCCGTGGCCGGGAGTTTCGCTCCAGAAATCGACGCCATTCACGTTGCCGTGAGTGAACCAGAGCGAGCGCTGATGCGGGTGGTCGTGCTTCTCGTCGGGCACTTCCTCCAGGGGGAACGCCCGCGTCATTTCGGCACCCGTCGGGCCAATGACCGGCCACAGGATCGGCTTCGGCCCCGTGTCAATCAGATAGGCGGTAAACAACTGGCCATCGACTTCGACGCGCACACCATCGTCGTTCCGCAGCAGGGCGAACTTCGCGGCAAACGCCGCTGGCGGTAAAAAGGCGAGAAAACCCGCGGCCGTGAGAACCAAGGCGAGCGTGCGGAACATGGGGCGAATCTCCGATAACACGTTTTCAACAGGTGGGCGACTGTTGAAAATGGTAGTCGAGAATACGCCGATCCGCTAGCAGACGAGAGCTGGGGTAGCGTTCGATATGTCGCGCGCCCGATACTGATGCGTAGGTCAGGCTTTCTAGCCTGACGGCGTCAGGCTGGAACGCCTGACCTACACAAATGGCCAACGCCTCAATTTCGCCGGCGCGACGTATAAGTGACCAACGCGACTTTAGGATACCGCCGGACCTAGGCGACGAACCACCAACGACGGTGACTCCGCTTGCCCTCATTGCTCATCACTCGTTGCTCATCACTCCTCTACCTCTTCAAGCTCGCTTCGGCCCTGGCTTGGGCCTCGCCCTGAATGCGGTGATATTCTTCGAAGCTGACCTTTTCGAACGTGTGCATCTCGCGGCCGGCTTCTTCGATGCGCTCGCGGTCTTCTTTGTCCAGCGCCATCAGGATCTTGTGCTCCGAACAGATGACACTTTCCTTTTCCTTAAGGCGGAACGCTGACTTCTCTTCGGCAGACGTCGTGCGGGTGATTTTCACGGGCAGTTCTTGTCGCTGGCGCAAAACGCGGTTCAGCGCCAAACGCGGAAAAGGAGGGTCGGCAGACCGCAGCAGGACGTTGAGCTGTGCCATCCAGTCGGCAAACTCGGCGTATTGCCGGGCAACCTGCGGCTGGCTGGGCGCCATTGTTTCGACCTCGTACTTCATCCAACGGTTCGTCAGCTTAAGTGCACCGGTTTTCGGATCGATGCTTTCCGAGAATTTGGCTGCTGCGGCTTCCCGCACAGCTTCGCTCTTGTGATTTTGGGCAGCCTCGCGGAGTTTGGTGATCTCGGTCGAAACATCACCCGTGGTGACTTGGGTCATCATGCGGCGATTCGGATCGAGCAGCAGGAACAAATCCTGGCTGGGATCGAACACGATTGTCTCGGCCGGCGCCTCCATAAAGTCGTAAACGCGGCCCGAGGCGAAAATGGTGGTCGTCTCGGCCGGTTGGGCTTTTTTGTCGTGAGGATTGTAGATTTTGTTCTCGACATGGAAATCGTCGGCTGCCGCCGGCGAAACGACGGCCGCAGCAACGGTGATGGTGCGGAAAAATCGATGAAGAGAAAAAGTCCCGATCATGGCGCTCTCCATGCGAATAGGGGTCCGTGGGGGCCAAAAAACGCTTCTCAGCGGCCGGGAATATCTCAACTCGCCCCCGTTCTGTAAACGCCAGTTCTCCTGGGAGGCAAGCTTCGCGGTTGCCCCGACAGACCGGCAAAGCGTATTCTGAATCCTGAATCCTGAACCCTGGCCCCTCGAATGCGTACCTTTCTCGTCACTGGCGGTGCCGGCTTCATCGGCTCGCACATTGCCACCGCGCTGGTCGACCGCGGCGACCGCGTGCGGGTGCTCGACAATCTGAGCACCGGCCACCGCGCGAATGTCGCTCACCTTGGCTCGAAAATCGAACTGATTCAGGCCGATTTGACAGATCATGCTGCCGTCGCCCGGGCTGTGGAGGGCGTCGAGTGCGTTTTCCACCAGGCCGCTTTGGCTTCCGTGCCGCGGAGCATCGAGGCGCCCCTCGATACCAACGCCGCCTGTGTGACAGGCACCGTTACCCTGCTCGACGCCGCGCGCCGCGCGGGGGTCAGGCGGTTGATTTATGCCGGTTCTAGCAGTGCTTACGGCGATGAGCCTTCGTCGCCCAAGCGGGAAACAGACTTGCCCAACCCCATTTCTCCCTACGGGGCCGCCAAGCTGGCCGCCGAATACTATTGCCGGGCCTTCACGGCAACTTACGGGCTTGAGACGGTCGTTTTGCGGTATTTCAACGTGTTCGGGCCGAGACAAGACCCGGCCAGTCCCTACTCGGCGGTGATTCCTCTGTTTATCACGGCCCTTTTGGCGGGCAAACGGCCCACGGTTTACGGCGACGGCCACCAATCTCGCGATTTCACCTACGTTGACAACATCGTGCATGGCAACCTGCTGGCGGCCGATGCACCGGCGGCCGGCGGTCAGGTGGTCAACATTGCCAACGGGCGTGCGACGAGCCTGCTGGAGTTGCTCCGGCAGCTCAATTCACTGTTGAAAACCGAGGTCGAGCCGATTCACGCCCCTCCCCGGCCTGGCGACATTCGCGAGAGCATGGCCGGCATCTCGCTCGCACGAAAGCTGCTCGGCTACCAACCGCAGGTTTCATTCGAGGAAGGGCTGGAACGCTCGATCGACTATTACCGGAGCCGGGCGATGAAGGATAAGGGATAAGGATAAGGGATGATGACGGAGGATCGAAGTGGTGCTCCGCTCGCCTGTGGCGAGCGGGAGGCGTCAGCCGCCCGGTAATGTCTGCCAAACCAATCCGGCGTTAGAGCGCCAAGCGTCTCCTGACTTTAC
>DASSFG010000098.1:0-14192 GCA_035694685.1 Pirellulales bacterium | reverse complement strand
GAAAGCGGATGGTTGCCTTCATCGTTTGAAGTTCTCAAGGAACGCCAGCATTTGACGGTTGGCGGTACGGTTTCCGACATTTATGACGGTGCCGTGAGTTCCGTCGTGTGGAAGGGACGGGCAAGCGAGTTCGCTGTTGATTCAGACGGCCGGTGGACACCCAAACGTTTTGACGTTCAGCGGCTAACCAATTGGGTTGACAAGCCCGCCGCCGTCGAGCGCACCCAGATTGAAATAGAGAGCATTGTCTTTGATCCACCGCTCGGAACGTCCGATTTTCAGACGACCATCGTCGCTCCACCGGGGTACCCGGTGATGGTGATGGACGCAGGTCAGCTTCCATATATTTGGAATGGCGAGGCCGTCGTTCCCGGGGCTCCGAGGCGACATCCGCTGCCGAACGAGATGGTGCGTGGCGGTATCGATGAATCGAAGGCGGGAGGACGAACGAAGGTAGCCTTGATCGCATTCAATATTGTCGTCGTTGCTATTGCGTTTGGAATTCTGCTTTGGAGGAGAAAAAATGCGTAGTGTCTTGCCGTCCCGACTGCCGTGCGTAATGTGCGTTACGTGGATAAACTCCCCATAGCGACGATGAACCAAACCCATCCTAGCGCGAATACGAGTCGCGTAGCTGCTTCGCTCTCGTTGTATCTTTGTGTTGCCATTATCGGGCAGCTTGCTGCCGAGGACTCATTTGGACGAGGGCCACCGCGGCGAGAACGTGCGTTTACGGATCTACTCGGGGTGCCGCACTACGGCGGCAATATGTCCGGGCCGCTCTGCGGGGTTTACGCCGCATGTACTGCCCTGGAAATGATTGGCGTTAAAGCCGAGCCGGGAGACTTCATTACCGTAAAGTATGTGGGGCGTTGCGGCGGTAGCAGCCCAGAGGAGGTGGCACGGATCGTTGAAGAATCGGGGGCGCAGGCGCGTATCATATCTCGAATGTCGGCACTCGATCTTCGGCTCATCGGGCATCCGCTGATCACCAACGTCAGGCTGAATCCCGCAGCTAAGCGATTCAACCATTGGGTTGTCGCTGTTCCAAGCAGACGGGGAATTACCGTCTTCGACGGTTTGCAAAATCCCTACAGTGTCACGACGGCCGAGTTTCTTGCAGTCTGGGGGGCAACTTAATGGGACAGGTCCAATTTCACACGAACCGAAATGTCAAACAGGGGGCGACTTAAGGGGAGGGTCCAATTTCCCACGAACCGAAACGTCAAAAGGAGACGGCAAGTGGGAGGAAAGCAAGACACCCAGCCTTTTCGGCGGAGTTCGATGCGGCTCTCGCGGGCGGCGCGCTTACCCACGCTGTACCCGGCCCACCGCGATGGAACCAACGCCCAAACGAGCCGATCGTGTCGAGCCACACTTCGGCGTTTATCGCCAGACGCTCGATAATCGGCTGCAAGTCGGCCGGGATCGCCCCGCCGCTTGTCAGAACGCTTGTGGCACCACGGTTGCCTTCAGTATAACGCGGTAAGCGGGGCGGCATGTTGCGGCGTTTGCTCAAAGGATGCTTATGACTGCTCCGCTCGTCCGAGTCAACGTTCATCAGCACGCGGGCACGATCATTCTCAACCGCCCGGACAAGCGCAACGCACTCAACCGTGCGCTGCTGGGCGAGTTGACGCAAGCGCTGGGCGACTTGCACGTGCAGCGCAGCGTGCGCGCCGTGATTTTGACCGGCGCGGGGCCCGCCTTTTGCGCAGGGATGGACTTGCAAGAGATGCTGGCCACCAGCCGCGAAGACGACGCCCGACAGCGCTGGCAGGACGACGCCGACCTGTACCGCGACTTGCTGGAAGCGATGTGGCGATTTCCGAAACCATTGATCGCGGCCGTGAATGGGCCCGCCCTGGCCGGAGGCGCGGGGCTGACGCTGGCCTGCGACATCGTCGTGGCCTCGACCGAGGCACGGTTCGGCTTGCCGGAGCCGTTGCGGGGAGTGGTGGCGGGCATGGTAGCCCCCTTGCTGTGCTTCAGGCTCGGCGGCGGGCAGGCGGCCAGGCTGTTGCTTAGCGCCATGACCATCGACGCCGGCGAGGCGCATCGCATTGGGTTGTTCCACGAGCTGGTCGAGCCCGATTTGCTTTGGCCGCGGGCCGTGGAGATCGCCGCACAGTGCGGGCGCTGCGCCGGCGAATCGTTGCAGCTCACCAAGCGGTTGTTGAACGAAATGGTTGCCGAGCACCTGCCCACGCTGCTCACGGCCGGCGCCGCGGTGAGCGCCACCGCGCGCACCACCGAAGCCGCCGCCGAAGGCCTGGCGGCATTTCTCGAAAAGCGCGAACCGAAATGGCCATGAGGTGTGACGTATGCGTTTCCCAACACAGAAGAATGGCCGTTTCACGCAGTTTAAGTTGCGCCAAATGCTGCTTCTCGTGGCACTCTTCAGCGTGCTCTTGGGCAATCTGGCGCCGCGCATTCGTCGGACCTTTGACGAACGGCGGCGGCAGGAAGAGTTCGGGAGACGGTCAGCGGTCTACACCGATCTGATCGCCGCTGTACGTGCGGACAATGTGCCTCGCGCTCGCCAGGCGCTCGATGCAGGAGCGGAGCCGGACCGCGCTGCCGATTACAGTGCCGGGTTGCAGCGAACTCGCTTGCTGCGCGACTGCGTCGTCAATGCGCAATTCGACATGATGGAGCTACTTCTCGATTATGGAGCCGATATCGAGCGCATCGACCAATTGCCGAGCGCATCAGGGGAGCCATTACCAGTCGCAATCGACAACCAAAGTGCCGGCAAGGGTACCCAATACATGCACGGTCCTCCTGTGTTTGTCGCGGCGGGTTGCAATCAGCCGCCGGAAGTCCGTTGTGAACTGATTCGGCGTCTCGTGGCCCGGGGCGCAAACCCTCGAAGGCACGTCGACGGTGGGCATGTCGCCGGTTTTACCGCCATGGATGTCGCATTTTACATCTCCGACGCCCAAACCGCCGAACTGCTGCGCGAGTATGGAGTGCCCTATGGGCCACGAGAGATGGCGGGCTTCAATCGGCTGGAGGAACTGAAACAGGCCGTACACGAAAACCCCGAGATTCTTAACCAGCGGTTCCGACCGATCTTCGGCGGGCAAGGTCCAACGTTGTTGGCGATTGCACTGGAGCGAGGCTATCGGGAGATGGCACTGTTCCTGATCGATTCTGGGGCACCGCTAGACACGCTGGTATACCACGCGTCCACGCTCCTGCACCAGGCGGCCCACGGCGACGACGATAAGCTCATCCGGTTGCTCGTGGCGCGGGGGTTGGACGTAAACGCCACCGACCGGTACTCCGACACTCCGTTGACCGTTGCCGCCTGGCACACGAAGCCGCAAGCGGTCGCCGCGCTGTTGGACGTCGGAGCCGACGTAGATCACCAGGGCGCGAGTGGCCGCACAGCCCTGTACAACGCCGTCTGGAACGGTCGCCCCGACATCGTTCGCATGCTCCTCTCGGTCGGCGCCGATCCGACGCTTCCCGACGTCGTGGGAGAGACACCCTTGAAGCTGGCGCGTAGGCGAAGCCCCAACATGGTCGAGCTGATCGAGCAGGCGGCGGCGCTCAAACAGAAGCCGTAAGTTCAGTGCAATGAAGAAGGGTTGTAGCAGCGTGGTGAGAACTAGGAACGACCGTTTCACGCAGTTTAATCTGCGCCAAGTCCTGCTTCTCGTCGCACTCGTGAGCGTGCTCTTGGGCATCGTGACGCCGCGGATTCGTCGGACGTTCGACGAATGGCGCCAGGACGAAGAGGCCGAGAGGCTGGCAACCGCAGGAGCCGACCTCATCACCGCCGTGCGCACGAACGACGTGGCTCTCGCTCGTCAGGCACTCGAAGCGGGAGCCACTCCCGATTTCAATGCCGAAATTTTCGGCGGCTCGGGTGAAACTCGTTTGCTATGCGCGTGTATTCTCAAGGGCCAGGTTGAGATGATGGAGCTACTTCTCGATTATGCGGCGGACGTCGAGCATATCGACGGGCTCCCTAGCATGCCGGTTCGTCTCGTTTTAGGCCCGGTCCTGAGCGGTCCTCCCTTGTTTGCCGCGGCGGGCTGCGATCAGCCTCCCGAAGTTCGCTCGAAGATGATTCGGCTGCTCGTGCAGCGGGGCGCTGACCCTCAAAGGCGCGTCGGCGGCTATGGAAAAGTCCCTCGTTATACCCTCATGGATGTCGCCTTTCACTTGTCCGACGCTCAGACCGGCGACCTGTTGCGCGAGTATGGTCTGCCGTATGGACCGCGGGAAATGGCGGCCTTCAACCGCCTGGACGAGCTCAAGAGTGCTGTCCAAGAAAACCCCGAGATTCTTAAAGAGCGCTTTCGATACGCCTGGGCCGGACCGGGTCCTACCCTGCTTGCCATCGCACTCAGGCAAGGCTACCGCGAAATGTCGGTTTTCTTGATCGAGTCTGGCGCTCCGCTGGACACGCTGGTATACAGCGGAGCGAGCCTCTTGCATGAAGCGGCGGAAGGCGGTGACCCGGAGCTCGTTCGCTTACTTCTGAAGCGCGGGCTCGACGTGGATGCCACAGACGCTTTTTCCAACACTCCGCTGATCCGTGCCGTCTGGCATGAAAAACAGCAGGCGGTCGCCGCGCTCCTGGAGGCGGGCGCCGAGGTTAACCACGCCGAATCAGACGGGCGCACGGCTCTGCGCGGCGCCATCTGGAACGACCGCATCGACATCGTTCGGATGCTGCTCGACGCGGGTGCCGAACCAACGCTCCCCGACGTCAAGGGAGAGACTCCCTTGGATCTGGCGCGCACGCGAAGCCCCAAGATCGCCGAACTGCTCGAGCAGATCGCTTGGCCGCAATGTCAAATCGGTCTTTAAGATCCAGCATGGCCAAGCTCTGCCCCAGCCACCACTCGCACAGCATACTTTCTTCCGCGTGTCCGGCCGAACAGGTGGGACTCGCTTCACTCGTCCCACCCTACATCTCGTCAGCAACTCACTGTTAAGACACTAAGGAACGACCTGTGGTCGTGTCCGGCAGCCGTTGTTACCATTCTGTGAGTAACTGCCCGCATTCGTCCGGACCGCCTATGCTCCGCTGCATGTTTTCGTTGCTTATTCTTCTCTTGCTGGCTTCCGCGGCGCAGGCAGCCGACCGGCCGAACGTGCTGGTGATCTTGGCCGACGACCTGGGACGCGGCGATTATTCGGCGTTTGGCACGAAAGACATTCGCACCCCGCACATCGACCGGCTGTTCCGCGAAGGGATGGCCTGCGACAACTTTTTTGCCAGTAGCTGTGTTTGCTCGCCGACGCGGGCGGCGCTGCTCAGCGGCTGTTATCCCGACCGGGTCGGTGTGCCCGGCGTGATTCGCGACGTGCCGGAAGATTCGTGGGGCTATCTGGCCGGCGACGCCACGCTGCTGCCCAAGCTGTTGAAACCCGCCGGCTATCATACGGCGATCGTCGGCAAGTGGCACCTGGGCTACGACGAGCCCAATCGGCCGAACGACCGCGGCTTCGATTTCTTTCACGGTTTTCTCGGCGACATGATGGACGATTATTACACCCATCTGCGTCACGGGCACAACTTCATGCGCCACAATGACGAAACGATTTCGCCCGCCGGCCATGCCACCGACCTCTTCAGCGACTGGGCCTGCCACTACCTCGCCGAGCGGGCTGAAGCCAAGGACAAACAGCCGTTCTTTCTCTACCTGGCCTACAACGCGCCCCACGGGCCGATTCAGCCGCCCGAGGAGTGGCTCGAAAAACTTCGCCGCCGCGAGCCGGGCATGTCGGAAAAACGTGCCAGGCTGGTGGCCTTGATCGAGCATCTCGACCACGGCATCGGCCGCGTGCTCGACAAGCTCGACGAGACTGGGCTGGCGGACGATACCTTGGTGATGTTCACGTCGGACAACGGCGGCGTGGTGAGCGACGAGGCGAACAACGGCCCCTGGCGCAGCGGCAAGACGCACATGTACGAAGGTGGCTTGCGCGTGCCGTTCGTCGCCCGCTGGCCCGGTCGCATCTCGCCGGGCACGCACACCGACCAGCTTGCCCTGAGCATGGACATCTTCCCCACCGTCTTGGCCGCCGCCGGCGTTGGTTTGCCGGAGGGCATCGACGGCGCGAGCTTTCTGCCGCAGTTACTCGGCGAGCAGGCCACCTCGGCCGGACGAGAAGTATATTTTGTGCGCCGCGAGGGCGGCCTGGCGTATTGCGGCAAGACGATTGAAGCCTTGCGACGCGGCGACTGGAAGCTCGTGCTCGACAGCCCCTTTGCTCCGCTGGAGCTTTACAATCTGGCCGCCGACCCCCGCGAAGCGACGAATCTCGCCGGCAAAGAGCGGCAGAAGCTGCAAGAACTTTCCGCCGCCTTACGTCTGCACGTTCAACGCGGCGGGCAAACGCCGTGGCAAAAGGCGGATCGGCAGTCCCATTGAATAGGATTATTTTCCGCAAGCTTACGGCGCCGTTAAGTGAGTACGACCGCTGCCGATGGCTCCGGCAGGCAGCCGCCCGATGCGGAAACAGTAGTGTCGCCGCGCGATTTTTCCGCCTTGGGGAGGTGATCGGCCACCCGGTTATCGCGTAGAATAACGGGAACCGATGTCGCGGCCACCGCCCTTTGCGGGATAACCAAGCTCCATGAGCGATGACCGAAAAATGACGAACGACGCTACGGCGGGACCGTGCCATTCGTCATTCGGACTTCGTCATTCTTTCGTCATTCGTCATTCGTCATTCGTCATTTTCGGCTGGGGCTTCGTCATTTTCGACCCGGCCTTCCCTCTTCTCGCTTCTGTCGCTTCCTAACGACGACCCCATGCCCTCCGCCCTGTCCTGGCCGCTGGCCTCGCACTTCAGCACCATGCTGCAAAATCCGCAGCACGCGTTTCGCGATGCGGGGCTGAAGACCGTCGAGATCGAAAAAGACGGCTGCCGCCAGCCACGCGCCTGGTCCGGGGCGTTCGCCACCGTTTACAAAGGCAGCTATCCCAACGGCCGAGGGTCGCTCGCCATCCGCGTCTTCACCAGCGGCGCTTCCGAGCGAAGAGATCGCTACAACGCCATCGCCGCTTATCTGCAAGGCCGCAAAATAAAGCCGCTGGTCGGCTTCACCTACGCCGACGAGGGCATCCGCTCCGCCAGTGACGGCAAATACTACCCGCTGGTCACGATGGATTGGGTGCCGGGTGAAACGCTGCTCAAATGGACTGTGCGGCAGTGCGGCGATAAGAACAAAGGCGCCCTGGCGAAGGCGGCCGACCTGTGGGTGCAAACCATCGCCGAGCTGGCGGCGGCCAAGGTCGCGCACGGAGACTTACAGCACGCCAACGTGATGGTCACCAATTCGGGCGAACTGAAACTCGTCGATTACGATTGCATGTGCGTGCCCGCCCTGGTCGGCCGCAAGAACCTGGAGATCGGCGTCGACCCGTATCAGCACCCCGAACGCGACCACGAAACGCCGCTATCGCTGCACCTCGACAACTATTCGGCCCTGTTCATTCTGGCTGCCTTGCGGGCATTGGCCGCCGAGCCGGATCTCTGGCGGCGTTTTGCCGAGCCTTCGCAATACGACAAGCTTCTTTTCCATCGCGAAGACCTCGACGATCCGACGCATTCGGATTTGATGAAGGCGCTCAAACGCTCCAGCGACCCCGACGTGCCGCGGCTCTGCGACGAGCTGATCGCCCTGCGACGAGTACACCTCGATCAGGTACCTCGGCTTGACGAAGTGCTCTTCTCATACGCCAAGGTCGAGTCGCTGTTGAACGCGCGCGACTTCGACGCGGCGATGGCACTCGTCAGCCGCAGCGGCAAGCCGCCCACAGCCGCGCCGCCGGCCTTGCAGCCGCGGTTGCGCGACGCTCAAGAAAGGGTAAAAAGGCTCGCCGACCTGGAACGCGCCGTGGCAGCCGGCGATGAACGTGTGATGCAGCAGCTTTACGACCGCAAGCTGCTCGACGATTACCCCAAGGCCCAGGCCGCCGTGGCCGTGGCGCGGCTTGCCCAGCAGGTGTTGCCGGTGATCGACACCTTGCAGCGTACACACAAGGCCCGCGACTGGCGGCAACTCGTGCGCGCGTGGGATGGGCACGAGAAGTTGCTGCGCGGCAGGAAAAGCGCCGCGAAGTACGAGGCGGAGGTCGCCAACTGGCGCGAGCGCAATCGGCTCTGCGATACGGTGCTGGCCTTGCTCAAACAGCCCAACTGCGACGCCACCACGCTCGACGGCGTCTGGCGACAGCTCGTCGCCCTGGGCGGGCACCCCGAGACAGCGCCGCATCGGGCGAAGATCGAAAGCATACTGCAACGCGACCTGGCCTGGGCCACCTTCGCGGCGGTGTCGCGAACGCCTTGTGAGAGCAACGATACGGCGCTGGTCAAAGCCTGGAACGAGCCGCTGTTTGCGGGTTGGAAACAAGCCGAGGCGCAGCGTCCAGATGTAGCGGCCGCCGCAAAGCGGCTGGAGATCGTGGCCGAACTGGAGCGGCTGGCGAATCAGCCGCCCGGCATGACGACGGAAGACGCCCTGTTTAAGGCGGCGGGCGCTTTGCCGCCGGGCTATGGGTTGCGCCTGCAGCCGCGGCTCAGGTTGGCGCACGACCGGCTGCACGCCATCGCTCACTTAAAACGAGCCTTGCAGGAACCGGTTTCCGACCTGGCTGCGGCGTCGGCCTGGGAGCGGATCGAGCAGGTTCAAGCACAAGACATCGTTCACTCTCACACGCGCGCACGCGCCATGCTGGCAGTCGAACGGGCCGCCTTGCTGCACATCCTCGAACAGATTCCGCCCGATTATCCGATTGAGCAGGCCCCGCAGCTCGACCCACGGCTATTGAACACCTGGAACGACTCTTTGCTGGCCGAATGCCACGACGCCGACCGCTGGCGGGCAGCCTATCACAAGGCCGTCGAGCGGCACGCCGCGCTGGAGCAGATGAAGGCCGCCATCGCGGCGGGCGACAAGACACGCGTGGCCGAGTTGGCGGCCGAAAGCTGCCTGGACAGCTACCCGCTGCCGACCGACTGGGCGCGAATTGCCAAAGGCGCGCTGGCCGAGCTGCGCACGTTGCGTCATTTGCTGCACACGCTCAAGCACAAGGACCACACCGGTTTCCACGCGGCGTTCGATGCGCGAGTGTTGCGGCGGCACGCGAAAGAATTCACTCCTTACCAGCGGCAAATCAGCGACTGGCTGACGGAGATGCTCGCCTCGCAGCAGCTTGGCCTGGCGCCTCCTTTGGCGCGCAAACCCTTGGTCCACGAGCCGGGCAACAACGGCACGTACCGCATTTGCTGGCAATGGCCCGAACCGCGTTATAGCGATCAGTGCATCGTGACCTTGTGCCGCAACTTGCCGCACCGCGGCGACGACCCGCGGCAGCTTGCCGCGTTGATCCGCCTGCCGGTCGATCGCAAGAGCTTTGAAGAAGGGGGCGGCAATCGTATCCTGCACGTCGAGCCCGAATGGCTGGGTTGTTACGTCGCCGTCTGGGCCATGATTGACACCGGCTTTCAGAGCTTCGCCAGCGAACCGCTGGTGCTCGGGCGAGTCGAACCACCCGCCACGAAGAGTTCGCGGCGATTTTTTGGAGGTTGGCTGTTTTGAGCGTTATCACGAGAAAAACTGTAACGGAATTTTGGACTTTGGATTTTGGACTTTGGATTGCACTGGTCCAAATCCAAAACCCAAAATCCAAAATCCAAAATCGCTAACATGCGTATCGAACAGGTCTACTGCACGCACTGCACCTACGGCACGTCGGCGCTGGAACAGCGCGAAGGCGAGCTGGCCGATCGGGTGCTGGGCTATAGTGCGCGCGCGGGTTCCCTGGAACGCAACGACCTGCGTAACGACTATCGGGCCATCGAGCGGTTCCTGTATTACTATTTGCCCTCGGATACGCCGCCTGACGAAAAGCAGCGGCTCGATGCCGCCAATGCTCCGCGGCGGCTGTTCTTTTGTCCGGCCATGGGCAAGCTGCAAATGGTCGGGCAGGTCGCCTACCGGCAATATGATACGGCCGGCCGGCTCGGCTCGTATTTCGCCCACGTGCTGTTTGGCGATAAATCGCAGGGCGCGTGGTCGGCGGTTGATTGTCTGCGGCTGTGGGGCGCCCCCTGGGTGCAGGAAGAGTCGGCGGAACATCCCTTTAAGTTGCCTTCGCTGGAGCGGTTGGATGAGTTGTGGGCGGGGAAGAATTCACCCATCAGCGACGACGCGGTGCTGGGCTTCCTGCGATCAACGCCCGACCCCACGGGACGGGCTTCCAGCCCGTCATTGTCTGACGGCCTGGGAAGGCCGTCCCACGATGTGGACCAGGTGATCGACCCAAGATGGCAACAAGCGGCCGTACAACAGCGCATCGACCTGGTGGTCAATTCCTTGCAGGGGCTGTTGGCATTCGCCCTGGGACGTCGAGAAAACGTGCTGCTGGTCATCGAGCCGAGCGTGGCGGCGCTCGTCTTTTACGGCGTCGCTCGCCTGTTGCCAAAATCGCTCAGCGAGGGGCTGGGGTTCTCGACGTATGAGCCGAACGCCGAACGATTGCCCGTCACGTTGGCCGCCACGACGTTTTACGATCCGTTTACGACGGACGTTCGTGCCGATCTTTACCGCCGCCGCGGCCTGGTGATCAACACGTTCCAGGACCGCCTGTCGGAAGCGGGAGCGCCGCCGGGCGACTATGCCCGATTCATCGTCGATAAGTTGCTGGAAGAAGGCTGGCCGACGGTCGATCGATTGCTGGCAGGCTTCGAGGCGGCCGGCGTCAAGCGGCCGGAAGACCTGGAGCTGTTGGTGCGGACGCACGGCATCTCGTCGCAGATCATGTCGTCGTCGCCGCCGGCCGACGATGGCTGGCGAAAGTCGGAGGTCGCCGTCCGCTATTTGCAGCGCGAGGTGCAACATCAGCTTGCCGCCGCGCCGGCCGGTTGGCCGCAGTTGCACAAGGTGATCGGCACGCCGAACCATCTCACGGTTCTGGAGCTGGTCGCGTCGGATCAGATGCCGCCTGAGGTCCAACGGCCCGCGCAGTTCCTACTGAAAAAATTTCCGCCGGAGCAGATTGCCGACCTTGTCAATTCCCCGCTCGTGTCTCGCACGGCCAAGGTCGAGGCACTGGTGGCGTACATCACCACACAAAGCCGGTTGCCCGAAGACTGCCACCTTTTGGCGACCGACGGCCCTTGGCCTCGGACGCGCGCGGCCGAGAACGGGCTCGTTTCCGACGTGCTGGTGAAGCTGCCCGAGCCGGTCCTATGTCAGCTCGGCAATTCGCTCAACGACGAGCGGCGGCTGGCGTTTTTCGCCGCTCTGCTCGACGCCGGTGTCAAGCACGGGCCCCAGCCGGCGCTGAAGAACGTCATCGTGGCGATGATCGGCGCTTTCGGCGATGCCACGCTCGTCGACGTTCTGGCGAAGCATCGCCCGCAGATCCAGTCGGTATGTTCCCCGCCCGAGCCGGTGTTGGCACAGCGGCTCGGGCGGCTGTTGTATGAGCTGCCCAACCACGCCAAGAGCTTTGAGAAATGGTTGTCGGTGCTGAGCGAGTGGAAGGCGTCGTTCTTTCATCCGCACCTGGCGGAGCGTCGACTGGGCGAGTGGAACAGGTTCCGTAGTTGCCTGCTGGCGTTGCGCGAGCCTGACGAGGCGGCGGCCAAGGGCAAATTGGACCGCATTAAGAACCGCTTGCGAGCGCCGCCGCGGGCCGAATACAAACCCCTGGCCGAAGCCTTGGCCCGGGCCATGCCGCGGCGGACCAACGAGCTCGACGAACTGGCCGACGTAGCCGCCAGCGTCCGCATCGACCTGCCGCAGCTCCGGCGACGGCTTGAGCTGGCCGCGCGTCAGTCGGGCATCTCCGTGAATCTCGACGATGGCGCCGGTGCTCCGGCAGGCGACAACGAGTTATTCGACGGTCCCGGCGACGAAGTCGCCCGGCTCCATCAGCGGCGTGAGCTGCAGACGCGCATGACGCACATGGTCCGCCATGTCGAAGAACGCCTGCTGGTCTACAGCGACGACCTGCTCGGCACGCGCAAGTTGGCCGTCTTGCAGCAAATCGGGCAAGTGCTCGCGGGCCGTCCCGATTTTCTGGGTCAGGGCAGGCAGATGATCGAAAACTATTTCCACAACAACGGGGCCTGGCCGGCGGGCGTTTTGTTGTCGACCGGCAAGACCAAGCACGGATTCAAGCTTCGCCGCCGCTCGCGCAACTGGGGCCCTTACCTCGCCGTGGGCGCGCTGGCGGCCGTCTTGGTTCCGCTGGTTGGCTATTTTGCCTTTGGCGGGCGTGGTTCGACCGCGACGGTAGCCCAAAAGCCCGTGGACGGAGCTGCTAAGCCGATCGTGGAAAAAAAGCAGGCGGTTGCAAAAAGCGGTACGGACGCGGTAGAGGTTAACCCGCCCAAGGCCGTCGAGCCACGAGTGCGCAAGCCGAAGCCGGCACTGCCGCCAGCCGACAAGGCGCCGATTGCCGAGCAGCCGCCGCTCAGTAAGCCAACGAAACCTGCGGCATCAACGAAAGAGAATGCCAGCGGAGACGCGAGCCAGGCGTCTGAGGAAGAGAATGGCTCAGCCCCCGCGGGCAGCAGTGACAAGCCATCGACGACGCCGATGAAGGAGGGAACGCCTTCTGCCGAAGCCCCTATGAACAATCCTTCGTCAACCGACGCGCCGTCGGCGGACAAGGAACCAGCGAAAACGGCCGACGAGAAAGCGACCGCTGAAACGCCGAGCACTGCCGTGCAGCCGTCCGGCGATGCCAGCGCAGTGAGTAAAGACGACCCGGTTCACGTCGTCCACCAGAGCCTGACTCTGCCCCTACCCGGCCCGGCCTTTTTGGAACGTTTGTCGTTGAAAAAGTGGTCGGCCGATCCAGGACCAATCACCCTGGCGCTCAAGGGAATTGCCGCCGCCAACGACCGTCTCGGTAGCAAATACAGTATTCTTACTGAACCGCGCTCCGAGGGGCTGGCCATCGCCATGAGGGTTGCCAATGCCGGCGATGGCGGGCCGAGCATCTTAGCCATGCTGACCACGCGCGACGGCGAGTTGTCGTTTCAGTGGATGGAGGCGGGCAGCCTACCCCAGTCGGCGACCGAGGCCCGTCCCGAATTGCGGCGGTGCGTGGTCGAAGCCACGACTGAAAAGGGCGTCAGCTATCTTTCGCTCGCCTCGCCGATTCGCCGCGAGCCGCTGGGCATGGCCGTTGGCACAGCCAGGCTCGAGTTGCGTCCAATCAAAAGCGCCGAGTTTGAATTCAATGACGACGACGATCTCTATCTCGAGCGCGGCTACGTCGAGTTATTCGATGGCCGTCAGTTGCCGTTCGGCGACCGTAATCAGGTTGTGAAAACCGCCCGCCTCGACCGATTGCCGAGCGACTGTTCCGATGCACAGGCTCAGGTATCGCTCTCGGCGAACAACAAGAACCCTCTCAGCGTTCAACTAAACTTGAGCGAAGACACGAGATTGCCCGACGAGCTCAAACGTTTGTCGGCCGACGAGCAGAAGACGCGCGATTTGCTCGAGAAGCACCTGCAGAAGCTGAAAGCGAGTTTCGGCAAGCAGCGCTGGTGGGAGCAGACAAAAGTCATGGCGGACGTGGATTTGTCGATCAAATCGATCGGCAGAGCACTAAAAGTGGATGAATTCCCCACTCTGGGCGGCAAGCCGCCTCCCGCCAAACCAAAGGAGTTTGAGAACGAGGTCCGCACCGCGATTATCGATCCTGGCACTGAGCTGCGAGACCAGTTCGCCGAGCGGCAAGGTGCAGTCGATGCCTTCCAACAACGGCGGCAGGGACAGTTCAAAGAGCTTGTGAGGCGGGTGGTGAAGATCGCGGTGACCATCTATCGGCGCGTCGATGCCGACACCTTTGCACCCTGCCTGATGTTGGGCGACCCAAGTCAATTCCGCCAGCTTCCCGACATGACCGTGCCGGTGTTTCAAGTGGATGACCAGGACGAGTGAAGGCGCGATCGTCGGAAGGGGCGCCTGTTTCGGGGGAAGGCGGATCCAGGGCTGGGCCCTCGTTGTTCGACACAAGTCGTAACGCCTGACACCGCGCACCGAAGGGGTCGCAACCCTTTGGAGTGCGGCGATTTATCACCGCTTTGACTTGCGGCGGAGCCGCTTTCTTTTGGATGCGTCGACCGGCGACCACGAACCGGCACGACGAAAGAAAGGTCGCTCCGCGACCGACAAAAGCGGCGATAAATCG
>DASSFG010000097.1:0-2703 GCA_035694685.1 Pirellulales bacterium | reverse complement strand
GGTTGGCCGATAGAGCCTTGCTGCGATCAACAAGCTCAGCACCTGGCTGTACGGGAAATCGGCGCGTGGGTCTGCGGGCGCATGCTGATCGATGATCTTCGTGACATTCATCCGTTGCAGCAACGGATAAATCACCGCGAGCGCGCCGTAATTGCACGCCTCGGACTCGGCTTGGCTTCCATACCACGTAATCGCCATCGCGATAACATGGCAAACTTGGGGGCATGGCGCAATACCTAATTTTGAAGAAATTTTGACCCGCGAAAAATGAGTTTAACCGCTGGGCCAACGGCCCGCGCGGGTGAAAACTCGCGCGGGCCGTTGGCCCTGCGGTTAAACGTTGGCGCTTTGAACCGTATAAAACGCCACAGGTAACTTGATTATCCCGGTTAGCAAGGCGGCGAACAGGGCTGCGGCAATCAGATCGGCCGTCGTGCCGGGGTTGCGGCGATGGCCGTCCGAGCGCAGCCAGAAGTCGAAATCCGCTAGCGCTCGTTCGTAGCCTTCATCGCCAGGCTCTCCGACAGCGAGCACGGCCGCTGCCATCGTAGCCGACTGCCGGGCAATCTCAGGCCCGCACTTGCGGCAAATGAGGCTATCGGGAAAGTCGGTCATCAAACGAAGTTGAGCGCGCACGATCGTTTGGCTCAGCGGCCGACGATGCTCCAGTCCTGCCGCCAGTGCGGGAAGAACAATATCGAAGATTTCCCGGAAGTCATTCGCGTATTGTCGGGCGACCAAATCCCGGTCGGCTGCCAACCGCATGGCATCGATCAGGTCGTCCGGAGCGTCGCCAGAAAGGTCCGCCTCTTCCACGCGACCTAGTCCGCCCGGCGTCGCCAGGCGGATCGCCTCGTACACCAACCGCGCATCGTCCGCGTCGAGCGATCGCAACACGCGGCCCATGCCCTCGCGCAAAGGGGCCGCTTCGCTAGCCGCCATCGCCAGCGGGGCCATCAAGAGCACCGCGCCCAGGTTCGTGTTGGTGGCGACGGCCTGCCGCGTGGCTGCGACGGCGTTCAACACGATTTCGCCCAGACGCGCGCCCCTGGCGGCGGAATCGAAGGCCGGGCCGATGACGACCGCGCTCGTGGCAAAATCGACGAAGGTCAGGTCTTCAAAGTCGGCGCCCCGATGGACGTTGCCCGGCTTGCTTGCGGATGCTTCCCACAGGCAGGCGAGGCCGGCGAACTGGCCGAGGGTGAATTCGTGGTCAGGCATACTTCTGCACCTTGCTTTCGTGCCGAGCACTTGCGAATACACTTGTCAAAAAAAACCGCTCTTTTAGCGGCCCAGCGTTGTCGAACGGCATCACGGGTCGGTGCAAATTCGCACCGGCCGTGAGCCGACCGATGGTCCTTTCGGACGATTGTGTGAATTCAGGCACCGGTTGCCCACTAATGTTGTCGTGATGTCGCAGAAACCTTAGAATTGTCGTCCTTCCCCATGGAGCCAAGCCGATGATTCACGGACGTAAGCTGTTTCAATTCTCGTTGAGGGGCTTTTTAATCGCAACGGCTCTCTTCGCCGCGTGGCTCGGGTGGTTTGCTCGCCAAGCCCAGTTGCAGCGGCAGGCCGTCGCGATCATTACAGCAGCCGGGGGAACGGTTGGATACGACTCGCATTTTGAAGTGCGAGATAACGGTATGTCGTGTGAAATGAGGGTTGATCATCGAGGACCGCTCCTGGAACGGCTGATCAACTCGCTCGGCTTGGAGCAAGCGAATCCCGCCGTTCCCGCCGGTCAAGAAACGCTCATGGAACGGTTCTCCACTGCACTTGGCCAAGACTACTTCGCGAGGGTCACCTCTGCCGTACTGGTGGCGACCTCCGACTTCGACCACTCGTGTCTCGACGCCTTGCCCGACCTGGAATACCTGGAAGTCCCCTCTGCTGATCCCGAAGTTCTTCGTCGTGCAAAGCGACTTGGCAACCTTCGGGTGCTCCAGGTGACGGCCTCGGCGCTTACGCCCTCCGAAATCTCATCGCTGAAAAAACAGTTGCCTGGGTGCTATATCTTGGTAACTGTTTACGCGCCCGAGTAGCTAGAAAGTGAAGAAGCGGTCTTCGCGGCGAGCGCAGTCGCCTATCTTGGAGATGATGGTCGAGGCCGTGATTCGGCCGTACACATACGCGATGGCCAACCGAAACATTTCAAAGCTTGCTTGCAAGACTGATCCGTTCCGCCGACCAGGTAGCGGCGGCTTTGGAAAGCGGCACGTCTGGCGGCTTCGAATAATCAATGGCGATGCCGTAGGGCGACTGTTCGTAGATGCTGCGAAAGGCGCGCTGCAGATCCAGCGGCACATCTGGATCGGGCTCTCGTAAAGGCACGAACACGGTGGGCAGAGCGACAGAGAGGGCAATCGGCCAGACTTCGGTTTCCGGCCGCTTGTTGGCACGCGTCAGAAACACAAAGTAGTCGCCGGCCGGCAGCGGCTCGGCCATTGGCACGCGCTTTCCTTTACGCAGCAAGTCGATCTCCATGAGATGGGCACTGCTGCGAAGGATCTTGTTGCGCTTTCGAAGGTATTCCTTGCGGCCATCTCCTCGTTTATTCGTGGGCGACAGGATCTCGATCAACGTCACCAGCGTCCGTCCCGCTTCGTCTCGTATTTCCACCCACGAATGCGGAACGAGGGAGGGCATCACCGTCGTCAGTTTGATCGGGGCGTCGGCCAAAGCTGCCACGGAACCTGGCAA
>DASSFG010000096.1:0-8574 GCA_035694685.1 Pirellulales bacterium | reverse complement strand
GCTCGCCTGTGGCGAGCGGGAGGCGTAAGCCTCCCGGTAGTGTCATACCGTTTCGGCCTCTACCGGTCCGGCGAGCACTGTCGAAGATTCGGCGTCGACGAGCTCGCGACGCAGGACTTGCAAGTGCGGTGGGGCGTCGATGCCAATGCGGACCGAAGCGGGACCAATGCGGACGATGGTGATGCTGATTTGATCGCCGATGTCGATGCGTTCGTTGACCTTACGCGTAAGCACTAGCATTATGGGCCTCCATACCGAGCCGAAGCGAACGGGGTGCTAGCATAGCAATGCTAGCACCCTTCTGCAAGCACGCCGCCGAACTTCCCGCGGGCCCAGTCAGCTCCACGATGTCATTGAAACTGGCTAGCCACAAACCCGCCGCATCACCTGCGACAGACTAGTGACAAAGCTAGTAAGAAAACAAAGCACAAACGTCGAAACCTTCACCGCAAATGATTCCTGCGTAATACTTTGCGGCTATCACGCAACGCATCAACTTTCGCTTATAAAAGTATTTATCGTTCACGGCGAAGGCGAGGGCAGGCAACGCCCCCGCTTAGCCTAACCTGTTGCCAAAGAACAATGCAGCAGCAACATGAACATGCGCATCCTGTAGGCAGTCGCTGACGGCATCGTCCTTCCAGCCGCGTTCCAAACGAAAAACCCTCGAGTGCCGCCCAACGGTGCAAATTTGCACCGTTGATGCGCCGCGCACGTCCCACTCAACCGACTGCCCACGAATTAGGCACGCGACTTTTTCATGTCGCCGACCGCGAGCGTAACTTCTAAGCCCTAAGACCCCAAACCTAAGCCCTAAGACCTAAGCCGTTCTTCCTTCAACTTTTCAAAGATCAAACAGTCAGGCTTTGGCGCCTGCCGCCTGCCGCGTGCCCCCATTCCTCATTTCTACCGCGCGGCTGGCTTGGAGGGTTCGTCTGCGCACGGCCTTCCGCCCTCATCTACGAGGTTGTCAAAGATACGCCGCCGGCGCTCGGCGCCGACTGCCCAACCGCCGCGCCTGCCTGCCAATTTGACCGCCAACCCGGCACTAACAACAGTATACAGCAACATCCGTACCAATACGGAACAAAATTTCAGTTATCCAGTGCCGGCCATAGCGTGCAAAAGGCCCGCAGGGTGATTAGCGTAGATCAGCGTTGAATTAGTGTTCCGGATCTTCTGATGTGCCCAGGAACTTCGTTTCTACTCCGGCGTTTTGTTCGTCTCCGGCATGGCCGACTGCTGGCTGAACCACGAATCACAAGAATCGCACGAATGGCAAGGATTCGTACGATTCGTGCCATTCGTGGTCTGCCTTCCGCCTTTCTGAACCCTGAACCCTGAACCGTTTCCTAATACCATGCGACGGCCGCGGCGCTCAGCCCCGCGTAGGCGGCCGGCAGCACGAAAAAACTGCAGTGGTCGAGCCGCCTCGACCGCCGCCGCCCCGCCTCGTCGCCGTTATACAGCTTGAGCGACAGCGTCGATTCGGCCAGCGTCAAAAAGATAAACACATGTTTTGCTGACGGACAAGAGGGAGTCTGTGCGCGATACGGCCGTCGCAGGTTGCTTGCATTCACCATCCGATCTGGTAACCTGCCTGCTACGCTGCTCTGATGGCAGCGCCTCCTTGACGGTGGGGGCTCAATGCAAGACCAATTCTTCGAGCGTCCGGTTATCAATTCTCCGTATGAATGCCCGAAGCGGCATTGGGAGCTCGACGCCGCCGGACAACCGACGCAGTTCATTCTCGAGACGCGCCGCCGCGCCGAATTCATTACGCCCATCCCCAAGCCGAAGAAGCGCAAGACGCCCGATCAGCAGGAGATGGTCTTCAACGAAGGCCTCGGCATTTCGACGGCGAAGCAGCAGTACGATCCGACGCCGATCATCAACGAAATCCGCCAGCAGGTTGCCCAATGGCGGTCTTGGCCGAATGCCAGCGATTGGCAAGTGACGCCCGAGACGGCCCGCCTGCTTCAGCACTGGCGACACCATCCATTTAACGACGTGCGGCCGTTTTTCTGCCAGATCGAAGCCGTCGAAACGGCAATCTGGCTCACGGAAGTCGCCCCGCAAAGCAAGTCGGGCAGGCGCTTCCTCGACCATCTCACCGCGGCCAACGAAGAAGCCAATCCCGCCCTGATGCGGCTGGCCCTCAAGCTCGCCACCGGCGCCGGCAAGACAACCGTCATGGCCATGCTCATCGCCTGGCAAACGATCAACGCCGTCCGCCGGCCCAACAGCAACAAGTTCACTCGCGGCTTTCTGGTCGTCTCGCCCGGACTGACCATTCGCGACCGCCTGCGAGTCCTCAAGCCGAACGACCCCGACAGCTACTATCAAAGCCGCGAGCTGGTGCCCGGCGACATGCTGGGCGACCTGGACCGGGCCAAGATCGTCATCACCAACTATCACGCCTTCAAGCTCCGCGAGCGGATGGAGCTCTCCAAGGTCGGCCGGGGCCTGTTGCAAGGCCGCGGCGAACCGCTCAATACGCTCGAAACCGAAGGCCAGATGCTGCAGCGCGTCATGCCCGAGCTGATGGGCCTGAAGAACATCCTGGTGCTCAACGACGAAGCGCACCATTGCTACCGCGAGAAACCCGACGATGACGAAGAGGATCTGACCGGCGATGATCGCAAGGAAGCCGAAAACCGCAACAAAGCCGCACGGCTCTGGATCTCTGGCCTGGAAATCGTCCAGCGGAAGCTGGGCATTGCTCGCGTGATCGACCTTTCGGCCACGCCGTTCTTCCTGCGCGGCTCGGGCTACGCCGAAGGCACGCTCTTCCCTTGGACCATGAGCGATTTTTCGCTGATGGATGCCATCGAGTGCGGCATCGTCAAGCTGCCGCGCGTGCCGGTGGCCGACAACATTCCCGGCGAAGAGATGCCGCGCTTCCGCAACCTCTGGGAGCACATCCGCAGCCGCATGCCGAAGAAGGGCCGCGGGAAGGCGGCCACGCTCGATCCTCTCAGCCTGCCCGTCGAGCTGCAAACCGCGCTGGAAGCGCTGTATGGCCACTATCAAAAGACGTTCGAGCTTTGGCAACAACACCACATCCGTGTGCCGCCGTGCTTTATCGTCGTCTGCAACAACACATCGACGTCGAAGCTCGTGTACGACTATATTTCGGGCTTCCATCGACCGAATGAAGACGGCTCGACCACGCTCGAAAACGGCCGCCTGCCGCTGTTTCGCAACTTCGACGAGCATGGCAACCAGCTTCCACGGCCCCGAACGCTACTCATCGACAGCGAGCAACTCGAGTCGGGCGAGGCGCTCGATAAGGACTTTCGCGGCATGGCCGCCGACGAGATCGAGCGCTTCCGCCGCGAAATCATCGAGCGCACCGGCGACCGGCAGCAGGCGGACAACATCTCCGACCAGGATCTGCTCCGCGAGGTGATGAACACCGTGGGCAAGGCCGGGCGGCTGGGCGAATCGATCCGCTGCGTCGTCTCGGTGTCGATGCTCGCGGAAGGTTGGGACACGAACACGGTCACGCACGTTTTGGGCGTGCGTGCTTTTGGCACGCAGTTGCTGTGCGAGCAAGTCATCGGCCGCGCGTTGCGGCGACAATCTTACGATTTGAACGAAGAAAACCTGTTCAACGTCGAATATGCCGATATCCTGGGCGTGCCGTTCGATTTCACGGCCAAGCCGGTGATCGCCCCGCCGCAACCGCCGCGCGAGACGATTCAGGTCAAGGCAATCCGCCCCGAGCGCGACGCGTTGGAGATCCGCTTTCCGCGCGTGGATGGTTATCGCCTCGAATTGCCCGAAGAGCGCCTCTCGGCCGAGTTCAATGAGGATGCGGTGCTGGTGTTGACACCCGAGCTTGTCGGTCCCTCGATCACGAAAAACCAGGGTATCATCGGCGAGGGCGTCGATTTGAATTTGATTCACACCGGCGACCTGCGACATTCGACGCTGTTGTTCCACGTTACCAAGCGGCTGCTCTATACCAAGTGGCGCGATCCTGGGCAGGAACCGAAGCTGCACTTGTTCGGTCAGCTCAAGCGGATCACGAAGCAATGGCTCGACGGATACCTGGTTTGCAAAGGCCACACCTATCCCGCGCAGCTCATGTATCAGGAGCTGGCCGACATGGCCTGCGAGCGGATCACGCGCGGCATCACGTTAAAGCATATCGGCTCGCATCCGGTGAAAGCCCTGCTCGACCCGTACAATCCGAGCGGCTCAACGGCCTACGTCAATTTCACGACGTCGAAGCGCGACCGCTGGGAAACCGACGCCCGCCGCTGCCACATCAACTGGGTGATTCTGGATAGCGACTGGGAAGCCGAGTTTTGCCGCGTGGCCGAGGCGCACCCGCGCGTGCGGGCATACGTAAAGAACCACAGCCTGGGCTTTGAGGTTCCCTACCGTTTCGGTTCCGAGTCGCGGCATTATCGGCCCGACTTCATCGTCCTCATCGACGACGGGCACGGCGACGACGACCTCTTGCACCTGGTGGTCGAGATCAAAGGTTTTCGCGGCGAGGACGCCAAAGAGAAGAGAGCGACGATGGAGACGTATTGGGTGCCCGGCGTAAACAACCTCGGCACCTACGGCCGTTGGGATTTCGCCGAATTCCGCGACGTCTATGAGATCGAAGGCGATTTTAAAGCCAAGGTCGAAGCGAAGTTCAACGAGATGATCGAGGCGGCGGCACGTTCGGCGGTCGTAGTTTCGTAGCCCCGAAGGGCAACGCTGTGAAGCATTTTTTGAGGCGGTTTGCGTGGTTTGGGGCGTTTTTCGATGGCGAGATTTTTCGCACCGACAACTCCAACCTCGCAAATTGCGTATTTTCAAGGACAAAAAATGCTTCACAGCGTTGCCCGAAGGGGCGTAATTCGATAGCCCAGGGCGCAGCTTTGATGTTGCGCGTTTCGATCTCCGCCACGGAGCGGCGCTCGGAATGTAGCCGTGGGCGAAGCCCGCGGTACGGTGAGACGTGCGTTGACGAAGCCGCGGAGCGGCGGCGGAGGGACGACGGTTGGCATTACGTCGCCGCTCCGCGGCTTCATCCGGTTTTTGCCACATTTCCCGCGGGTTTGCACCCGCGGCTACACTCCTTTGCCGCTCCGCGGCAGACAAACGCGCAACATCAGAAGGCGCAGCCCTGGGTAGCGTGACAACGAAGCCGGTAGCCCCTGAAAGGGCGCTAACCCATTTCAGCCAACCACTTTCGCTCTTTTTTGCAATTCTAACTTGCCGCACGATTGACACGGTTGGGGCGGTGGCAAACAATAGGAACCTTCTGGACAGGCTTTGGGCCGCTCGTCAGTCGGGTTGTCGATGCTGGCGAGTCGAGCAGGGTGCTTTGCCGGGCCTGTATCGCATGGATTGCGCGGTCGAACCTTTTGCTTCGACCATGACCCGTCGGCTAGGGCAGCCGGCACTTTCGGGCGGGGATACATTGCAATCAGTCGTTGGGCTGGCGGCGTCATTCCGCGCCTCCACGCCTGGGCGGAAGGAGCCACTCACGTGGACAATCGAGGATGACCGCGTCAACTTATCTCCCAGAACAGCGGGCAAAACCTTCCCTGACGAAGCAAGTCCGCGCGCCGGCCGCTCTGCGGCCCGGCGTCGACGGTAAGTTCTTCACGCGCGAGGGCGAGCGGCTGCGCGTTCAGGGCGTCACCTACGGACCGTTCGCCCCCAACATCGATGGCGAGCCGTTTCCTGCACGCGGCCTGGCTGCCGCCGACTTCGAGCAGATGACCGCCTGCGGCGTGAATGCCATCCGCACTTACCATCTGCCACCCGAATGGTTGCTGGCACTGGCCGACGAGCTGCGGCTCAACGTCTTCGTCGACGTGCCGTGGTCGAAACATCTCTGCTTTCTCGAAGGCAGCCGAGCCAGGCGTGAGGCTCGCCACGCGGTGCACACCGCCGCGACGCGCGGTCGCGCGTTCAGTTCCGTGCTCGCCTACAGCATCGGCAACGAGATTCCGCCCGATGTCCTTCGCTGGCACGGCTCGCGCCGCGTGGCACGCTGGTTGGCGGAATTGTGCGACGTGGCCAAACAGGCCGACCCCCTCGGGTTGGTCACTTATGCCAGCTATCCGCCTACCGAATATCTCGATCTGTCGTTTCTCGACTTCGCCACGTTCAACGTTTACCTGCACGACAGGGCTGCGTTCCGCCGCTACCTGTTCCGGCTGCAAAACCTGGTGGGCGACAAACCGCTCCTGCTGGGCGAAATCGGCATGGACACCGTGCGTCACGGCCAGGCCGCCCAGGCCGAGTTCCTCGGCGGGCACGTCCGTGAGGCCACGCTGCTCGGACTGGCGGGCGCCTTCGTTTTCTCCTGGACCGACGACTGGCACACTGGCGGCCACACCATCCACGATTGGGCCTTCGGCATTACCCAGGCCGATCGCACTCCCAAACATGCCTGCCGCGAGCTGGATCGCGTTTTCCAAAGATCGCCGGCGGAGCTGCTGCAGTCGGCGCCGCGTGTTTCCGTCGTCGTCTGTTCATATAACGGCGGCGCGACGCTCGAACAATGCCTTCGCTCACTGGCAAAGCTCGACTATCCCGATTACGAAGTGATTGTCGTCGACGATGGCTCGACCGACGACACGCCGGAGATCCTGGCCGACTTTCCGAACGTGCGGGCCATTCATCAGCCCAACCAGGGCCTGAGCGTTGCCCGCAACGTGGGCCTGCAAGCGGCAACCGGCTCGATCGTGGCCTATACCGACAGCGATTGTTTTGCCGACGCCCATTGGCTGACGCACCTCGTCGATCAACTTCTGCGCAGCGACGCCGCGGCCGTCGGCGGACCGAACCTGACGCCCGACGATGGCCATATTGCCGCCTGCGTGGCGGCTTCGCCCGGCCAACCGACGCACGTACTCGAAAGCGACCAGGTGGCCGAACACATACCGGGCTGCAACATGGCCTACCGCCGAGAGGCGCTGGAGGCGATCAACGGGTTCGACCCGCAATATCGCAAGGCCGGCGACGACGTCGACGTCTGCTGGCGGCTACAGGACGCCGGTTTCTGGATCACCTACGCGCCGGGCGCCTTTGTCTGGCACCACCGCCGGCAAACGCCGCGGGCCTACCTGAAACAACAGGCCGGATATGGCGAGGCCGAGGCGCTGCTGCACTTCAAGCACCCCGACCGCTTCAACGGCCGCGGCGAGGGCAAGTGGCGGGGCGTGCTCTATGGCGCTTCCCTGCAAGGGCTGCGCTTCGGTCGGCCGATCATCTACCGCGGCACGTTCGGCACCGCCCTGTTCCAGTGTCTCTACCAGCCCGGCCCGGCGCATTGGGCAATGCTGCCCTCGACGTTGGAATGGCATATCGTGGCGGCGGTCGTCGCGCTGTGGGCACTGTTGTGGCCGCCGCTGATTTTGGCGGCCATCGCGCTGCTCGCCACGTCGGCAACCGTTGCCCTCTTGCAGGCGTCGCAAGCCAGGCTCGTTCCGCGATATGCCGGGATACGCTCCCGAACGTTGATCGCGGCACTTTGCTATCTACAGCCGCTTATTCGCTCCTGGTCGCGCTATCACACTCGGCTCTTCTCTCGCCGCGCCCCGCAGCACGATCCCAGCTTCAACGAAGGAGACGTAGGTCAGGCTTTCCAGCCTGACGTCGCCAACCACGCTTATCAGGCTGGAAAGCCTGACCTACAAGGGCGGTTGCCGCTCGCCGGCCGCACGTCCGTCGCGTATTGGAGCGAGTCGGGCACCGACCGCATCGCCCTGCTGAATCAGGCGGTGGCCTATATGAACGAGCATCGCTGGGGCAAGGTGCTCGACTCGGGCTGGTTCCGCTGGGACGTCGAGGTCTATTGTGGCTCAGGGCTGATCCTGAAGCTGATTACGGCCCAGGAAGAACATGGCAGCGGCCGGCGCTTGGTACGCGTGCGATATCAACTTATGCCGAGCGGCTTGCACAAGCTCGCAACCCTGACGCTTTTGACCGCGGCCGCCGCCACCGCTCTCACGTACCCCTGGCTCGGCGCCGGCCTCGCCACGCTCTCGGCCGCGTGCATTGCGGTCGCCTGGTTTCGCGCCCTGCGTTCCGCCTCCCGCGTCATACGCCTCTTCGACCTGATTGCCCAGCGTCTCGGCATGGCGAGGGTTCAGGCACCCGGAGGGTACCCGGGGTTAAGGGTTCAGACGATTGAGGACTCACCCGCTTCTTCTTTTTAACTTTTAACTTTAACTTTCGACTTTTAACTTCCTGAACCCTGAACCCTGAACCCTCCCCCGTGACCTACCTCCCACGCATCTTCAGCTATCTGCGGCCTTACTGGCGCCTGGCAACGGCGTCGGTCGCGCTGATCGTCCTGGGAGGCGTGGTCGGTCTGCTGGTGCCCTGGCCGCTGGCCGTTCTCATCGACAACGTGCTCGGCTCGGAACCGTTGCCAGAGTGGCTGGCCTGGGTCGTTGGGCCGTTGGCGGCCAACCGCCCGGCCCTGCTCGCGCTGGCCGTCGTCGCCGGCCTGCTGGTCACCCTGCTGCAAAGCGCGCTCACCGTCATCGACAACTACGTCAACACCAAGCTCGAACAGCGGATGGCCCTCGACTTCCGCAGCGACCTGTT
>DASSFG010000095.1:0-4108 GCA_035694685.1 Pirellulales bacterium | reverse complement strand
GACGATACCCGTCGCCTGCAGGCCGCGCAGCACCATCAAAGACATTAGCGACATGCCGACGTAGGGGTTTCCGCCGGGCGAGTCGAAGTACATTAAGCAGCTTCCGCCGGGCGGCACGTCGAGCAGTTGCTGCGTCAAGTCGCTCTCACGTTCGGTCAAATCGCCGGTGAAGGCGATTTCGGGAATTTCGTCAGGCATGAATCGACCAAGGCTTAGCCACGCTTTTCACGCGGCACAAACTCGCGCAGCGACGCTCCGGTATAGATCTGCCGGGGGCGGGCGATCCTTTTCGTCGGCGAATGGTGCATCTCCGACCAGTGAGCGATCCAGCCGGGCAAGCGGCCGATGGCGAACAGCACCGTGAACATCTGCACGGGAATTCCCATCGCGCGATAAATGATGCCCGAATAAAAGTCGACGTTGGGATAAAGCTTGCGCTCGATGAAGTAAGGATCGGAAAGCGCAGCGCCTTCAAGTTCCTGGGCAATGTCGAAAATCGGATCTTTGATCTTGAGCTTCTTCACCAGCCGGTCGCAGGTGCTCTTGATGATGGAGGCCCGCGGGTCGTAGTTTTTGTAGACCCGGTGGCCAAAGCCCATCAGCCGAAACTGGCTGTTCTTGTCTTTGGCCATGTCGATGTACTTCTTTACGTTGCCGCCGTCGGCCCGGATTTTTTCCAGCATCTCGACGCAGGCTTGGTTGGCCCCGCCGTGCAGCGGCCCCCAGAGGGCGCAAATGCCGGCCGAAATCGAGGCGAAAAGATTGGCGTTGCTCGAACCGACCATGCGCACGGTCGACGTGCTGCAGTTCTGCTCGTGATCGGCATGCACGATCAACAGCAAGTTGAGCGCCTCGACGAAGTCGGGGTCGAGCTCGTAGGGCTCGCTGGGCACGGCGAACATCATCTGCAAAAAATTCTGGCAATAGCTCAGATCGTTGCGCGGATAGATGAACGGCTGCCCGATCGACTTTTTGTAGCTGAAAGCGGCGATCGTCGGCAGCTTGGCCATCAGGCGAAAGATCGAGACCTCGACTTGCTCGGCGCTGTGCGGGTCGAGTGAGTCCTGGTAAAAGGTCGACAAGGCGCCGACCACCGAGCTGAGAATGGCCATCGGGTGGGCGTCGCGCGGAAAACCATTGTAAAAGGCCTTCATGTCTTCGTGCAGCATGGTGTGCCGACGCAATGAGTTGCGGAAGCCGTCGAGCTGCTTCTGGCTAGGCAACTCGCCGTAAATCAGCAGATAGCTGGTCTCGATGAAATCGCACCGCTGAGCGAGCACTTCGATCGGATATCCTCGATAGCGGAGCACGCCGTTCTCGCCGTCGAGATAGGTAATGCTGCTGTTCGTGGCGCCCGTGTTCACGTAACCTTCGTCGAGCGTCACGCACCCGGTCTGTGCGCGCAGGGACGAAATGTCGATCGCCCGTTCGTTCTCAGTGCCAACGATTACGGGCAATTCGATCTCTTTGTCACCGACGCGCAGCCTCGCCGACTCACTCATTCAGGATGTTCCTTTCAGCCAGTGCGGAAGCCGAACCCGCAACGTCCCGCAGTTTATCTCGCGCCGCCCGGTTTCACAAGCAACAGGCCGCTATTGTTCCATGGCGTACAGCACCAGATTGAGCCCGATGCGGGCAGCATCGTCGCGGACGTAGCCGGGGCATTCGAGCGACTCGTGCCGCTCCAAAGCGCAACTGATGTCAAGCGGCGAGAAGATGACGCCGTAACGGTCGTCGAGCTTGAGCCCTTCCAACTCGGGCTGGGCATCGATAACGTTCGACTTGAGAGCGCCGTCGCCACCGCCGCGGTGCGGCTCTCGCCGTTTGACTTTGGCCAGGTCGAAGCCGCCGTACTTGGTGGTGAGCATGGGGTGCGTCGCGGCAATCGGCTCCAACGGCTTGCCAAAGGTCTGGCTGATCTCGTGGCGAAACGCCCTCACAAAAGCGTCACTACCGCAGACGGCATCGGCCAGCACCACCCCGCCCCGTTGCACGTAGGTTTTAAGCTGCTTGCGCTCATCATCCGACAGGCGAAAGCTGGTGCGGCCGTGCATGTAGATAATGGGGTATTCAAAAAGCTGCGAGCCGCTGAGCGCCACCTCGCGCTGATCGGTGTTCACGCGCATGCCCGTCTGCTCGTTGACCACGTGCAACAGGTTCATCAGCGCTCCAGGGGCGGCATTCCAGCTTCCGCCGTGCTTGAGCTTGCCGATATGAATCTTCAAGCGGTCGAAGGGGTCGATCACTTCCGTCGCGGCGAGCTCGTGAGGCAGGTCGAGCTTGTACTTGACTTCGCGGTTGGTGGCATAGGCCAGGATGTTGGCCCCCAGCGAGCGGGCCGCGTCGATCTGCGATTGCACCAGCGGCGAATATTTTTTTTCGCGGCCGGGCCGCGCCAGTTCCCATAAGCACGACAGCCGCAGTTCGGCCGGCGAAAAAATAACACTCGTGCGGCAACCGACGTCGATGCCCTTCAGCGTGCGGCCGATTTGAAACACGCTCGTGTCGACCCGACCTTCGGCCGTATAGGCCGGATGATCGAGCGGCAGGTCGTGCAGGCGGTACTCCGGTTCGGGAAACGCGCGCTCCATCAGTGCCTCGAAGCCCTTTTCAAAATCGCCGCCTTCGCAAGTCGCTTCCGCCAGGATAAACCCGCCCTGATTGATGTATGCCCGCAGCCGTGCTACTTGCTCGTCGCTAAACATCGGCGCAGCCCGGCCGCTGATATAGAGCACTGGCGATTCCAGTAGATCTTCGGTGTTGGCGGTGGCCGCGTCGATCACCTGCCAGGTCAGGTCGCGTCCCCAGCGGGTCTCGACGTAGCTGGTGAGATTGCTCAAATCGCTGCGATGATGGTTCCAGTCATCGAGCGGCTCGTGTTTGAGCTTGGCGCACAAAATCGGCCGCCGGCCTTTCGACAGAAAGAGCAATGCCAGGCTCGTGGCCAAATGGGGATCGTCTTCCGCGTGTCCGCTCCCTTTCCAATAGCCCGAGAGCTGGTCTTGCAAGCTCACCAACAACTCGGCCCCCTCTCGATACCAGTCATGTCCGCCCAAAAACCGTTGATTCGTTAAACGCCCGGCCCGCTCGATGCCATAGAGATAGTAGAGCAGCCAGCCCTGCTGGCCGTGTGTGCCCGGATTGACGTGTACCGAAAAATTCCGGCCCATCCAGGCCAGGGCCTGTTCCAGTTGAATATGGTCTTGCTGCTCGCCGCAGCAGGAGACGTGATCGCCGTCGGCCTCAGCATCGCCACGGCTGAGCCGATCGCTAGTGATGACCAGGGCGGCGATGCCGGCGCAGGTCATGCTGCCTGTCCCGCCCAGGTTCGGTTTATAGCCCCAGGAGCCGTTGTGGTTTTGGTTCTGCGTCCAATAGGCCCGTGCCAGCTCCCAAGTGCGATCGTTGACTTCCACGCCGACGCGTTCCGCCTCGTGCAAGGCGAGCAAAGCGAATTGGCTGTTGGAATTGTCGCCCTCAGCTTGTGGATAGCCCCAGGCCCCGGCCATCGGCCCCGTACGTTTTTGGTTTTGCTCCAGCCAGAGAGCGTTGCGCTTGATCAGCGCCATGTTGGTCGCCGGTTCGGCGGCGCAAAAGACCATGGTTTGCAAGGCGGTCGAATAGGTCATTTGCAGCTTTTGCTTGCGCAAGTAGTTGACCGCATTCTGCACGGCCTCACTGCGGGTTGGCTCACCACAATTCAACAGCGCCAAGGTACAAAGCGAGGTGATGCCGCCGGGGTAACCCACGGGATCCTCCCAGGAACCGTCCTGGCGTTGCTCGCGCTTCAAATAGTCGACGCCGCGCTGGATGGCCTCGTTGACCTCTTCCGCGGTGATCTCGGCCTGCGCGCGCTGGGGCGATAGCCCAGGGCCGGCCATGAGTAGCAAGGCGACAATGATCGAACGCGGCCTCATCTTTAGCCTCCGCGCAAAGTGACAATCAGCGCCATTATTGTACCACTCCGGCCAACCAGCGTCGCTCCGACGCTCGCGGTGGTGTGGGAAGTTGAGTTGCTCGCTCGACGAACGCATCGTCGTAGTTGGTTATAGGTATGTAAAAGCGGGGACGCCTCAAGAGGGTTAAGGTTGAGTTGTTGCCAACCAAA
>DASSFG010000094.1:0-17920 GCA_035694685.1 Pirellulales bacterium | reverse complement strand
CGAGCGGCTCGCCGGTGCGGCCATCGTGAAGCTGCGCCTTGCCGTGCCGCGGCAACTTGGCTTCGTCGAGGCACTTCCAAATCGTCTCTTCGGTGGCGCCGTCGAAGACGGGCGTAATAGCCTGGAAGCCAAGCTTGGCGCCGGCCCAGCCCAGGTGGGTCTCCAGAATCTGGCCCACGTTCATACGGCTGGGCACGCCTAGTGGGTTGAGCATGATCTGCAGCGGCGTGCCGTCGGCCAGGAAGGGCATGTCTTCCTGCGGCAGGATCTTGGCGATCACGCCCTTGTTGCCGTGACGGCCGGCCATCTTGTCGCCCACCGAGATCACGCGCTTGGCGGCGATGTAAACCTTGACCATTTGCAACACGCCGCTACGCAACTCGTCGCCGCGCTTCATTGAGTTCAGATGGCGGTCGCGCTCGTCGATGGCCGCCTCGACCGCCGGCCAGCCGTTTTTCCAGGCCTTTTCGACGTCGGCCTTGCGTTGCGGGCTGCGGATGTCGAGCGATTCGATCTTGAACCGCTGGGCCTGTTCGGCCACGTACTTGTGCTCCTGATCGCGCACCAAAACATTGCCGTCTTCGTCGGTGAGCGGACGCTGCAAGATGCCCTCGATCTGTTCAACCAAGGCGCCGAAGACCTGTGCAATCTTGGCGTTGCCCTGCGATTCGACCTCCTTGAGTTGCTTTTCAAACAGTTTGCGTTCGTCTTCCGACAAACTAAGCCGCCGGGAAAACTTCTGCGTATTGATGACGATGCCTTCCACGCCGGACGGCACTTCCAGGGAGTCGTTCTTTACGTCTTCCCCCGCCCGGCCGAAGATGGCGTGCAACAGCTTCTCCTCGGGCGTAAGCTCCGTCTTCGATTTGGGCGAAACCTTGCCCACCAGCACGTCGCCCGGCCGCACGAACGTGCCGACGCGGATGATACCACCCTCATCGAGATTGCGCAGGGCCTTCTCGCTGACGTTGGGAATGTCGCGCGTGAACTCCTCGCGGCCGAGCTTGGTCTCGCGGATTTCGATGTCGAACTCTTCGATGTGGATCGAGGTGTAAACGTCGTTTCGCACCAGCTCTTCGCTGATGATGATGGCGTCCTCGAAGTTAAAGCCGTCCCAGGCCATGAAGCCGACCAGCACATTGCGGCCGAGGGCAAGTTCGCCGCGATAGGTGGCGGCGCCGTCGGCAATCACTTCGCCCTTTTCCACTTTCTGGCCGACCGTGACGATCGGCCTCTGGTTTTGGCAGGTGCGTTCGTTGAGGCCGACGTACTTGCGCAGCTCGTAGGTCTCGTCGCCGATGACGACCTTGTTGGCGTCAACGTAGCCGACCGTGCCCTTTTTCTTGGCCCGCACGAGCATGCCCGAGTTCTGGGCCACGTCGCGTTCCATGCCGGTGGCCACGATGGGCGGCTCGGTGACTAAGAGCGGCACGGCTTGCCGCTGCATGTTCGAGCCCATCAGCGCGCGGTTGGCGTCGTCGTGCTCCAAGAAGGGAATCAGGCCGGCGGAGACGCCCACCATCTGGGCCGGCGCCACGTCGGTGTACTGAATCTTGTCGGCCGGCACCATTTGGAAATCGGCCCGGTAACGGGCAATGATGTTGTCGCCGACCAGCTTGCCATGGTCGATGGGCGTGTCGGCAGGCGCCAGGAATGCTTCGTTCTCCTGATCGGCCCGCAGCCAGACGACGTCGTCGGCCACCTTGCCCTTGGCGCACTTGCGATACGGCGTGATCAAGAAGCCATATTCATCGACGCCCGCGTAAATGGCCAGGCTGGAAATCAAACCGATGTTGGTGCCTTCGGGCGTCTCGATGGGGCATATGCGGCCATAGTGCGAGATGTGAACGTCGCGCACTTCGAAGCCGGCGCGTTTGCGGTTCAAGCCGCCGGGGCCAAGGGCCGAAAGCCGCCGCTCGTGCGTGAGCATCGAGAGCGGGTTCGTCTGATCGACCACCTGCGAAAGTTCGCCGCGGCCGAAGAAATACTCAATGGCCGCCGAGATGCTCTTGGGGTTGATCAGGCTGCGGGGCGTCATGTCTTCGACGTCCTTCAGGCTCATGCGTTCTTGCACGGTGCGGCGCAGCTTCAAAAAGCCTTTCCGCAATTCGTCGCAGGCCAGCTCGTCGATGGTCCGCAGACGGCGGTTGCCCAAGTGGTCGATGTCGTCGATCTCGGCCGAAGTGTCGTCCGCGCGCAGCTTGAGCAAATACTTGATCGCGGCGATCAAGTCTTCGGGCCGCAGCGTCATCTCCGTTTCCGGAATGTTGAGATCCAGCTTGCGGTTGATGCGGAAACGGCCCACGCGGCCGAGTCGGTAGCGGTTGGTGTCGTAGAATTTTTCGTGGAACAAGGCCCGCGCCTTTTCCAACTGCGGAGGATTGCCCGGCCGCAGACGTTGGTAAATCTTCAACAGCGCCTCTTCGTGGCTGTTGGTGTTGTCTTCTTTGAGGCTATTGAAGATGAGCTGGTCTTTCTGGTCGGGCATGACTTCGACGGAAGTCAGTCCCGAGGTACAGATCACCTCCGCGGCGTTCTTGGTGATTTTTTGCCCCGCTTCGAGAATGACCTCGCCGGCGCGGTCGCTGTCCTCAGGATAGACCACGTCGTTGACGGCGATCTTGCCTTCGATCTTGCCCACGCTGCGGCCGTCGACGACCTTCTCGGTGGTGGCCTCGAAGAAACAGCGAATCAGGTCGGCGTTTTCGCTGTACTTGGGATCCATGGCCCGCAATAGCGTGAGCGCGGAGAACTTGCCGCTCTGATCGATGCGCACGGTGAGCACGTCTTTCTTGCTGACGTTAAGCTCGATCCAGCTTCCGCGCTCGGGAATGACGCGACAGCTATGCAGCCGCCGCTCGTTGCCCTCCATCTCACTGACGAAGTCGACTCCCGGGCTGCGGTGGAGTTGGCTGACGACCACGCGCTCGGCGCCGTTGATGATGAACTCGCCGCCGCCGAGCATGATCGGCATGTCGCCCAGGTAGACTTCTTCTTCGACCGGCTGCTCCTTGGTGAGACGCAACCAGACCTTGAACGGCCGTCCGTAGGTCAGGCGGAGCTGGCGGCATTCGTCGGGCGTGTAACGGGGTTTGCCCAACTCATAGCGCAGGTATTGCAACTGCAGCGTCTTGTCGTAGCTTTCGATGGGAAAGATCTCGCGCAGCACTCCTTCGATGCCGTGGTCTTTGCGTTTTTCCGACGCGGTGTCGAGCTGCAAAAACGCGTCGTAGCTGCGAGTTTGGATCTCGGTAAGATCGGGAATGCCCTGGTGTTGCTGATTTGAGCCGAAACGGCGGACTTCTTTGGGATTGAGGCGACGCTCTGCCGAAGTTGCCATAAGGAATGAAGCTCCTAACGTGGACGAGAGTGAAAAACCGGGTCGATCGACGCGCGCAGGCCCGCACGGCCGAGAGAGTGTCCGCTATCGAAGCGCAAGATGGCGGTCAAACTAGTTCCAACATGCGGCACGGTTCGCTACGCCGCGCGGCACACCTGGAGTGAAACGATGTGACCGCCGCCACCCACAGCCGCGCGCCAGCGATACGCACGGCCTTCGGTCGGAAAGCGGTCACCGCGAGTTTGCACACGCTGATTACTTGATGGAAACCGTGGCGCCGGCTTCCTCCAGTTCCTTCTTCAATTTCTCGGCGTCTTCCTTCGAGATGCCTTCCTTGATTTTACTGGGCACGGCCTCGACCAGGTCCTTGGCTTCTTTCAAGCCCAGGCCCGTGGCGGCGCGAACGACCTTGATCACGCCAATCTTCTTGTCGCCAAAACCTTCCAAAACGACGTCAAATTCGGTTTTCTCGGCGGGCTTCTCGGCCGCGCCACCGCCCCCTGCGTCGCCCGCGACCATCATTACGCCGCCGCCGGCGGCCGGCTTAATGCCGTGAACCTGTTCGAGGTAATCGCTCAGCTCTTTGGCCTGCTTGAGCGTGAGCTCGACGATCTTATCGCCCAGCTCTTTGGTCGTGGTCGAAAACTCCATGGTAGCTGCTTCTGACATTGCGGGTTCCTATTTTCCTTTCTTGCGGGTCTTTTTTTGGTAGACGGTAGACGGTAGGCGGTAGACAGGGAGGGTAAAGAGGGCCATTTGTCATCCCCGTCTACCGTCTACTGTCTACCGTCTACCTTTTATGCGGGTGCGGCCTCGGCGGCCGGTTCGGATCCTTCTTCTCCTTCTCCCTTTTGCTTGATCTGGCTGGCCAATGCGGCGCCGGCGCCGGTAAGTTGTGCGGCGAGCGTTGCTCCGGGACTCAGGATTTGGCCCAGCAAAATGCTGAGCTGTTCCTGCCGGCTGGGCCACTTGCTCACTTGCGCGACTTGTTCGGCCGTGAGACGGCCGCCATCCATGACGCCGCCGCGGGCGGCAAACGGCTCCCACTGCTTGTCTCGCGTGAGCGCCGTGATCTCCTTGGCCAGCGAGACGACGTCTTCAGCACCCCAGACGACGGCCAGCGAGCCTTCCATCTGCTCGAAAGCGGCGGCCAGCGGCGTGCCCTCGGTCGCCCGGCGGGCGAGGCTGTTCTTGATGACGATCAAGTTGATGTTCTTGTCGCGCAGCGTTTTTCGCAGCCGCGAGTTTTTGTTGGCGTCGAGCCCCGCCACACTGACCAACAGAGCGTTCTCCACACCCTCCAGCCGACGGCGAAGATCATCACTTATCAGGTTCTTGACAAACTTGCTCATTGTAAAAGGTCTTAGCTTTTAGGTCTTCGGACTTAGGTCTTAGATTCCAGCTTCTTTGCTAAGACCTAAGCCCTAAGACCTCTTGTTTGTTATGCTGCGATGCGGATTCCGGGGCTCATTGTGGCGCTGATGGCAATCCCTCTGACAAAGTGCCCTTTGACGGCGTGCGGCTTCATGCCGTGAATGTGATTGATGAAAGCCTGAATGTTGTCGACCAGTTTGGGGGCGTCAAAGCTCAGCTTGCCGACCACCGCGTGAACGACTCCACCGGCGTCGTTGCGGAACTCGACTTTGCCCGCCTTGTATTCTTTCACGGTTTTGGCCACCTCCGGGGTAACGGTGCCGGCACGTGGCGAGGGCATCAAACCACGCGGGCCGAGCACGCGGCCCAAGGGGCCGACAAGGCCCATCATGTCGGGCGCGGCAATGCAGACGTCGAACTCGGTCCAGCCGTCCTTGATCTTCTTGGCCAACTCGTCGGCGCCCACTTCGTCGGCACCGGCCGCCTTGGCCTGATCGGCGAGATCGCCCTTGGCAAACACCACAACGCGCAATGACTTGCCGATGCCGTGCGGCAGCACGATCGAGCCGCGCACTAACTGGTCGGCCTGCTTGGCGTCGATGCCCAACCGCATGGCGATCTCGACCGACTGGTCGAACTTCGTCGTGTTAAACTGCTTGAGCAGCGCCACCGCTTTATCGACGGCGATCGGCGCGCTCGTGGGCGGCGCCTTGGCCGCAAGTGCTTTGAATCGTTTACTTTGGTGAGACATCGTCGGATTTTGGATTTTGGATTTTGGATTTTCGATTTGGCTTTGGTCTTCAATCCAAAGTCCAAAATCGAAAATCCAAAATGGTTATGCTTCCACCGTAATTCCCATACTTCGTGCAGTACCTTCCACCATGCGGCGGGCGTGGGCCAGGTCGCGGGCGTTGAGGTCGGCCATTTTTTGTTTCACGATTTCGTCAATCTGGGCCATCGTCACCTTGCCGACCTTTTCCTTGTTCGGCACGCCGGAACCCTTGGCGACACTGGCCGCCTGCTTGAGCAAGGCCGCCGCGGGCGGGCTCTTGGTCACGAAGTCAAAGCTGCGGTCGTTGTAAACGCTCACCACGACCGGAATCGGCATGCCCCCGGCTTCCCGCGTGCGCTCGTTGAACTGCTGCACGAACTGACCGAGGTTTACGCCGAACCGGCCCAACGCGGTGCCGACCGGCGGCGCCGGCGTCGCTTGTCCACCCGGTACCTGGAATTTCACTTGTGCGACGAGTTGTTTAGCCATGGTCAGGGTTCAGGGTTGAGGGTTCAGCGACAAGCAAGACGGTCGTTTAACCGCAGGGCCATCGGCCCGCGCGACGCAAAGCACTCGCGGGCCGTTGGCCCTGCGGTTAAACGATTGTTCCGCTTGCGCGTCGCTGACCCCCGAACCCTCTATAATTTCTCCGCTTGGTAATACTCCAATTCGACCGGCGTCGACCGGCCGAAGATGTTGATCATGATCGTGACCCGGCCACTGGCCTGGTCGATGTTGTCCACGTCGCCCTCGAAATTCTCGAAGGTGCCCTCCTTAATCCGCACGCGGTCGCCCTGGTTGAAGGGAATCGCGTTGCGGACCTGCTCAACGGCCGAATCTTCCGGTTTGGAAACGATTTTGGCCACTTCATTGGGCAACATGGGCGTGGGCTTGCCGCCCGAACCAGTAAAGTCGCCAATGCCCGGCGTCTCGCGCACGAGAAACCAGGTATCGTCGTTCAACTCCATGTGGACGACGATATAGCCGGGGTAAATCTTGCGCTTGACGATCCGCTTTTTGCCCGCTTTGAATTCCGACACCTTCTCGGTGGGCACGATGATTTCATCGAAATAGTCGCCCAGTCCTGCAATGGCAATACGCCGCTGCAGGGCATCGGCAATCGAATCTTCACGATTGCTCTGCACCTTGAGGATGTACCAGTCTTTCGTGATCGGCGGGCGCTCTTGCGAGAGCTCTTCGATCGGCGGACGAGGAACACGCGGTTTTGCCGGCTTGGGCGGCTCCTCGCTGACGGGAGGCTCGTCCGGCTGTGCCCCGCCCATTTCGGCGTCGGACGCAACGGCAGTAACGGCTTCGTCGCCGGCGCGGTCCTCGAGTTTGCCGACGACGGTGGCGGGCTCGCCAGCAGGCGACTCACCGGCCGGCGCCGGAACGTCCTCGGCGTGCGCGGCCGCCTCGCCGTTGCCGGCCTGAGGCTCAGCCTCGCCGCCGGCGGCGCGCTCGGGGAACCCTTCGTCGGGACCCGTCAGCAAATCGTCGAGTTCATCGCTCACTACCAATACTCCCGCGGCGATCCGAATCAACCGCGCAAAACTCCCAGCTTCGTCAGCAGGAACTGCCACAACAAGTCGTAAAAGTACAGGGTCGCGGCCAGCCCGAACATGGTGATGATCACCACCATCGAACTGCGAAACAGCTCGCCCCTCGAGGGCCACGAGACCTTGTTCATCTCGGCCTCGACGGCAATCAAAAAATCGGCGAACCGCGGCATGTTGACCGCCCGGTAGCACATCCACAGCCCGACGAGCAGCACCGACAAGGCGGCGCCTACCTGAATGCTTGCCGGCTTGTCCATGAGGAAGCGGTGCAACCGCCAAGCGCCAAGCCCCACCACGAGCGCCAGCGCGCCAAACGTCACCTGCCGCGCGATGCGGCCTTGGCTGCGCTTGTAAAGGCCGACGCTTAACAGGTCGCGCCACAAAGGATGTACTGCGGTATTTCCGTCTCTCACGTTTTGACTCGTTGTTGGTTGGTCATCAGTCCTTTGATGTATGGCCCTAGACGCATGGCAATCCTGCACTCATGGCTCCGCCACCGGTCGGCCGTGTCTGCGGCCGACCGATGTCGGAGGAAATGGCAGGGGCGGCGGGAATCGAACTCGCAACCTCTGGTTTTGGAGACCAGCGCTCTGCCAGTTGAGCTACGCCCCTAACTTTCCACCTCGTTCAATCAACTTCTCTTGTCAGGCTGGAAAGCCTGACCTACTCAATGATCTTCGTCACTACGCCCGAGCCGACCGTCTTGCCGCCCTCGCGGATGGCGAAACGCACGCCGTCGTCCATGGCGATCGGGCTGATCAACTCGATCGATAGCTTGGCATTGTCGCCGGGCATGCACATCTCCACGTCGCCGGTCAAGTTGGCCGTGCCGGTCACGTCGGTCGTGCGGAAGTAGAACTGCGGACGGTAGCCGCTGAAGAACGGCGTGTGCCGCCCGCCCTCTTCCTTCGACAACACGTAGACCTCGGCCTCGAACTTTGTGTGCGGGGTGATCGAACCGGGCTTGGCCAGCACCTGGCCGCGCTCGATGTCATCGCGCTTCAAGCCACGCAACAAGCAGCCGACGTTGTCGCCCGCTTGTCCCGAATCGAGGGTCTTGTTGAACATTTCGACGCCGGTGACGGTGGTTTTGGCCGGTTTTTTCGACAAACCGACGATCTCGATTTCTTCACCCACCTTGACCATGCCGCGCTCGATACGGCCGGTGGCCACGGTGCCGCGGCCTTCGATCGAGAACACGTCTTCGACCGCCATCAGGAACGGCTTGTCGACCTCGCGCACCGGTTCGGGAATATAGCTGTCGATCGCGTCCAGCAAATCCTGGATGCACTTGGTCTTTTCCGGATCCTTGGGACTGTCGTACGCCGGACGACCAGCCCCGCGGATAATGGGAATCTCGTCACCGGGGAAGCCATAGTGTGTGAGCAGCTCTCGCAACTCCAGCTCGACCAATTCCAACAGCTCGGGGTCGTCGACCAGGTCGACCTTGTTCAAGAACACCACCAACGCCGGCACGCCGACCTGGCGGGCCAGCAAGATGTGCTCGCGGGTCTGAGGCATGGGACCGTCGGCTGCCGACACGACCAGGATGGCACCGTCCATCTGGGCGGCGCCGGTGATCATGTTCTTGATGAAGTCGGCGTGGCCCGGACAGTCGATGTGGGCATAGTGACGCTTTTCCGACTCGTACTCGACGTGGCTGACGGCGATGGTCACGGTCTTGGTTTCGTCGCGCACCGTACCACCCTTGGCGATGTCGGCGTATGACTTGAAATTCGCCAGCCCCTTGGCCGACTGTACGGCCAGGATGGCGCCGGTGAGCGTCGTCTTGCCGTGGTCAATGTGACCGATCGTGCCGACGTTGACGTGTGGTTTTTTGCGTTCGAAAGTTGCCTTGGCCATTCTGTCTCCCTGCGTTTAATGCAAGCGTTAAAAACTTAGTGGAATAGAGCTGCTGACGGGAGTCGGACCCGTGACCTCGTCCTTACCAAGGACGCGCTCTACCGACTGAGCTACAGCAGCGGTCGTGGAATTTTGGATTTTCAATTTTGGATTTTGGATTGCCATGCACATTCCAGAACCCAAAATCCAAAATCCAAAATACCGCGAGCTCGCTGTTCGATCTTCAATTCTCTCTACGTTCTATGTCAGCCTCTCCCCGTTTCTTTTCCTAAGCGGGTGAAGGGAATCGAACCCTCGTCTTTAGCTTGGAAGGCTATTGCTCTACCATTGAGCTACACCCGCACTGGGGGGTACAGGATTCGAACCTGTGAAGGCAGTGCCATCAGATTTACAGTCTGACCCCTTTGACCGCTCGGGAAACCCCCCGCTCTATCCGAAAAGGGAACTCGGCCCTTCGGCCAGTGCCCCAAGCTGCCCGTTGCCGCACGCTCCCTATTGCCACAAGCTCGTTGATGCCAGTCCGGAGCCAAAGACCCGGTTCCTTTTTTGGACGAACCAGCAGGAACGAGCTAGCGGAGGGACTTGAACCCACAACCTGCTGATTACAAATCAGCTGCTCTGCCGATTGAGCTACGCTAGCCAACACTTCCCCGCCACGAAAACCACTAAATATAACGATGGCCGAGGATTGTGCAAGACGATCAGGGATAAAAAGGTCTTAGGTCTTAGGACTTAGGTCTTAGCACTCGAAACTAAGACCGAAGTCCTACAACCTAAGACCTGTGTCATTGCTAAAAAGTTCGCCCGGTTCGAAGGTGGGGCGTTTCCTGGCGCTCGGGGCCGCGTTATGCGCGCTCGGCGGCACCGTTGGCATTGTAAGCGGTGCCTACGGTTCGGAAAAGGCCCCCGCCGCAGGGCAAGGAATCGCCGGGCAGCAGCGACCGAAGACTACAAGTGCCGCGTGGCACAATGAGCTGCGAGAGCCGGGACTCGAACCCGGATGGGTTTCCCCACTGGATCCTAAGTCGCCCTCGTCTCCGTCTGACCCACATCGCATCTAAGCTGCAAACACGTCGCAAAGCCTTCTCTGATTGATAAATGCAAGACGACGAAATTGCATCCGCATTGTACCTGTGTTGGCCTTAAATGGGCAACGGTGTTCCCATTTTGTTCCCACCCGCCTCATCCGTTTTTTCAACGCGAGCCGTGCGGCTGTCGGCTAATAGACGAACTTCGCCAGGCGCGGCAAATCGGGGCTTTGGGTTCCCGCAGATTCGTAGTTGGTCGCCGTTCAGCACAATCATCTCGTCGCCCGCCAGCCGCAGAAGCTCTTGCGGTTCGTTGGACGTTGGCCAATTCTTGGGCCGCCCCAAACTTGGTGATGCCAAACGTTTGGACCACTTCTGAGTTGCTGACGATCGTGGGCCGCGGCCGAACTGCTCCAGCATGTGATTGGGCACGACATACATCGGCTTCTTGATCAGCCCGGCCTGCTTCATCTTCATGCCGGTGGCGGCCATCGTGAAGGTCTCCTTGATCTGCCGCAGCTTGTCGCGGGCGGCGAGAGTGGCTTCCTGATTTAAGACGCGGGTTTCCTTGCCGCCTTCCATGATGGTGTCGTAGATGAACGGCGTTTTCAGATTGAGTGCCTGCTCGAGCAGCCAGATGCCCGCTGCGTGCCGTATTCGGACGTGGCGGCCACCGACTGCTGCGAGGCGTAGTTGGCATCGACGCTCCACACGGCGTCTTTTTTGATGTGCGACACCTTAATCGAGCCGGCGCCAGAGCGGAACAGCTCGCCGGCGAAAGCCTGGATGTCGGAAACCGGAATCCACGGCGCGCCGAGATTGGCGTGATGTTGCCGGGCAGCACGACTTCCGGTTGCACGGCCTCCAGGGCCTCGACGTTGCGGGCATAGACCGGCTCGGCGGATTTGGCCTGCTCCAGCGTCTTTCGCACGTTGCCGGGAAGATAGACGTCGGCCGCCTGCCAGGTGTTGGTCTCCGGGTCGCAGTAGATAAGGTCGCCCAGTTCCTCGATGACGCGATCCTGCAACTGGCCGTAGCGCTTGCCGATATAGGGCAGGTCAACCTTGCCGCGCTGGTTGAGCGACACCAGCAGTTCTTCCTCGGCGCTATTAACGGAGGTGATTTCGGGCGTAAGGCCGACCACATCCTTTTTCATTTTTCATGGCCGGGGTATTGAATCGTTTTTATCAGATGGTAGAATCCTCACAACCGCGACGCAGCAGCGTGTGCGACCTCACCGATTTCTTTGCGAAATAGGGCGGTAACGCAGTGGATTCCGGTCGTCCCGGAATTACTGCACGTCTTGGAGGGAGCTGATCGTTACTGTTGCCGATTTCGGTGACGCCGGACGTTGTTCGGCAAGCTGAAATAGGATGCGCCTTGGAACTTCGTGGTTCCTTGCCACCTCGGTTTGTCCAACTCCCATAGGTTGCGACCGAGTGTGCCTCGACAGGCTAATTGCCGGTCGCCTATTGCAAGGACCTCTTTACCATGAAGAAGAATTTCAATGATGGTCATGTACTTCCCCGTCCAGTCGAGCCCCTTCCTGACTACGCGCATGCGAAAGCGCGGCAGACGCTCGCCGAGAAGCTGATCGAGGCGTTCAAGTTGTCGCCGGAAGCAGCAACGGCGACGGCTAATGGAGTGGTTGATCCCACTCATGTGCGGAAAGAAATCGGTGAGCCAACCGAACCCCAAACCGAAGAAATTCCCATCCCCGGCGGCACTATTCTGGGGATTAGGACGCAGGTTTGGGCGCGGCGTATCATGCCCGATCCACGTAACCCACGCATCGGCCCATCGCGTCGGCATCCGTTTGCAGTTGATCCAGGCACCGGTGATGAACGCGCAAAGTTTCGGCCGGTGCCAGAACCGCGGACGCCTGATGGTATGTCGTCGACAATCGCAGAGCTGGTCGTCGACATCGAGAACCGGCATCATCTCGTCTGGGCTGCTCAGCAGGCAGCTCGGTTCGTTTTGGCTGAGAATGACTGGAGTCAGTCCATCGCCTCGCAAGGCGTTATGGAAGCGGTCTGGCTCGTGCCGACTACCTATCTGCACGGCGATGGTTCTGCATCGGTGACAACCTTGACCACGGTCGAGGGTTCGTCCCGAACAACCGCGGTGCATTCGTTGCTGGCAATTGTCTCGGCGGATGTACCGTACGAAGAGAACGACACCAAGCTGCGCAATTACTATCGCAAGCTCAATGAGTCGTTGACGGGCACACCGAGCATCGAGGAAGCGACGGCCCTGCGCTGCGAACGCGTGCCAGCGTTGATTTTGGTCGGGTTTAGGCCACACCCAACTGGGACGACCGGCTTTCCAACGGCTGTCAAATCGCTGGTTGCGCTGCGGCATGTTGATCCGCCGAAGCCGTGGGGCGAAGGCCCAGAGAATGAATCTCTCGCAGATGAAGTTCTTGATGAACTTCAGCGGCAAGGCTTGATCTCGCAAACCCAGCGAGATTACTACGCCGGTTCGTGCACGCGGGCGGAAGCCAAAGCTGCTCACCTTTCGGACGACCCGGCGGTGAGAGCGTCGGCCATCGTCGGGCTGTTTACCAGCGATGATGATCGGATTAACCAAGCGATTCGCGTCGCAGTCACCAGCCAGTCGACACGCAAGCGCATTTCGCAAAAGATGTGTAACGATCTCGCCACGGCGCTGATCCTGCGCGCCCTGGCGGATGACCCGGCGCGAACGGACCAAATCCGTCGTTACATGCGGCATGCATTCGGCAAGTCCGTGCATAAGGAGAACTGGTCTGCAACGGATCGGGATACTGATCGCCTAGTGGACGCGTCGCTAGCAGAAGTTCGGAAGGCAATTGGTGCTGGAGTGGAAGGTGAGCCGGGTCCAGCGTCATTAGAACTGGCGGTGCGGGCTGCATATCCACTGGTCGTCTCCGGTCGTCTAAATGCCGATCGCGGCTCGGCCAACAACGACCAGCCTGATCGTCGGACGCCAGGCGAAGTGCTCGACGCCATGCGCCAGTCAGTGCAAGGTGTTTGGCAGCTCGGCCAAGCCCTACGCGACTTTCCGACCGAACCGGCTATTCGCGCGGTCGACGAGGACGGCGAAGTCAAACGGCTCGGCGATGACTCAGGCGATCAGGCCATCAGTGACGTCTATCTTCGTCAAGAGTTTCCGCCTCCCGGCAAAGTCCGCGCACGTCGGCCTGGAAACATCCCTGCCGATGTCTTGAAGAATCGCCTGGCCGACTTCAGTGACGCGATGGAGGCGCTGAACGATGCCTACGCCGCCATTGGAAAAGTCATGGGCGACGATGGGCGGCTACTGGTCGATTCCCAAGGCGTGGATGTCAAACTTTGCATCGACTGGCGCCAGAGGTTGACACAGATCAGCGATGATCTGAACTTCTGGGGCCGCACCTTCAGCAAGACTGTCGGCACCGCGCCGGCGCCCACGGTCGATGACGAGGACTTCTACGACGACACCGCGAACGCGGACGATTCCGATCCCTACGACGATGGCGAAGACGCGGATATTCGTGATGACGACGCGGCGTAGACCTTGATCGTTTCATTGCCCCGGCCTGCGCTAGCGCGGGCCGGGGCCTTTTGGAATTAACTCACAATGGAAACTGCATCCAAATTCCCTACGCCCACGCGGACGTTGACAGGCGAGTATCGCAAGGACGGATTGTTCCGAATCCTGAGCCTTGACGGGGGCGGCGCCAAAGGTTTTTACACGCTCGGCGCGCTTAAGGAGATTGAGGGAATGCTTAAGTGCCCACTGTATCAATGTTTTGATCTGATCTTTGGCACGAGCACCGGCTCGATCATCGCGGCACTGTTGGCGCTGGGTTTCGAGATTGATGAAATCCACGATCTGTATCGAAAGCACGTGCCAGCGGTCATGCGCGCGTGGCTTCCAAGCGCCAAGTCGGCCGCGTTAAAGACGCTCGCGAAAGAGGTCTTCGGCGAGGCGACGTTTTTGGATGTCAAAACGGGCATCGGCGTCGTCGCGACCAAATGGGCTATTGAACGGCCGATGATTTTCAAGGGGAGCGTGACCCAAGCGCACGGCCGACAAGGCACGTTTGCGCCAGGTTTTGGGGCAACTATTGGCACGGCCGTCCAGGCGTCTTGTTCGGCGTATCCATACTTCCTGAGGCAAACCTTGAAGCTTACGACCGGCGAGCACGTGGAATTGGCCGACGGTGGATTTTGCGCGAATAACCCGACGCTTTACGCGATCGCGGACGCAGTCGCGGCGCTCAAGAAGTCGCATGACGAACTCCGCGTTGTCAGCATTGGGGTGGGCGTTTATCCGGAGAAGAATCCGAAGCTGCTGAAGCGGGCATGGAAAAAGTGCAGCGTGACGCTCCGCCTGCTGCAGAAGGTGTTGGAAGTAAACACGCAGTCGATGGAGCAGTTACGTGCTGTGTTGTTTAAGTCGATCAAGACCGTGCGCATCAGCGACACGTTTAGCCAGCCTGAAATGGCAACAGACTTCATGGAATACGACCTGATGAAGCTCGATTTACTTTGGCAGCGCGGTAGGGAATCGTTCGCCGAACGTGAACCGCTGCTGCGAGAATATCTTTGCCGGGAGGCGTAATATGGCGATTCCAGAATCACAACTCGAAACGTGGGCGAAGCAAGGTTCGATCACGGGGTCAAGCACGACCTACAACCATATCAAGGGCACCTTGGAGGCGAGCGACACGCCATTCGCCGACAAAGAGTTCACCGTGTTTCTACAAGGGTCCTACGGCAACGACACGAACATTTATTCCGAGAGTGACGTGGATGTTGTCATCCAGTTAGAAACGACCTTTCAACAGGATTTATCAGCCTTGACCGAGACCGCTAAGACGGCGTTTCATAAGGCTTATGCAAACGCGACATACACTTACAGCGATTTCAAGCGCGATGTCGTCGCAGTGCTAACCGATGCCTACGGGGACAACGTAAAGGCAGGCAAAAAGGCAATCATGGTTCCAGCGGGGAGCGGCAGGAGAAAGGCCGACGTTATCGTGGCGATTGAGTACCGCCGATACCTGAAGTTCAACGGCACTTACGACGAGGACTACATTCAAGGAATTGTCTTCTATACGTCGACGGGCGAAAAGATCATCAACTATCCGAAGCCGCACTCGAAAAACTTGACTGCCAAGCACCAGGGCACGGAGCGATGGTTGAAGCCAATGGTTCGTGTGCTCAAGAACATGCGGTCGCGGCTGGTCGCCAAGGACAAACTCAATGGTTGTGATGCACCATCGTACTACTTGGAGGGGCTGCTGTACAACGTTCCAAGCGAGAAGTTCGACTCGTCCTACGGCGACACTTTCTGCGAAGCAATCAACTGGCTCAACAAGACGGACAGGACACAATTGGTGTGCGCGAACGAGCAATACTACTTGCTGGGTAGCGGATCGCATGTCTGCTGGGAGCCGGCCAACTGTGACAAGTTTCTATCTGCTGTTTCTGGGTTGTGGACGAACTGGTGATACCAGGTCCGACTGGCCACTGCGACTTCGGCTATGTCTTGGGGTTAAGGCCGCAGGCCGACGTATCAGATGGCCGAAGGGGCGGCGAAGCCCGGCGCTCATAACCGCAGCGAAGAATTGCCCGAGCACGCGGTCGCCGCCGCGGCGACGGGCCTGGTGTGATTAGCGTTCATGGCCTGCGGCTGGTATAAAAGTAGCCAGGCTCGCCTTCGGCGGCCGTTTTCATGTACTTACATCGACGAGCTTGCCGTCGCCGATAGCCGGACACCACATGAACCGTTACCTCGTCGATTTTGAATTCATTACGCACGATCACCAGCACTACTGGTTGCCTCTGGCGATTCAGGCAGTAGATGGCCGCAGGGCGAAGCAGGTTGCGGAGCGGTTTGAACACGGACTCTCGCAAAAATACAACGTTCAGCGTACGGGACCGTACGCGGTTGGAAGCAGTCTTGCAGACCTACTCAGCGAGATACGGCGAGGGCGGCCAAAAGGGAAGCCCGCGTTTCTCGAGGTCATCGAGCACAAAGTGCGCGGAATTGAGTTCGATCCCGCATTGACGTTTGACGAGCATTTGGAGCTCGCCGTGCAAAACGTGGGTACTCCATTTCCGGATGAGCCTGCGGTTATTGAGTCGTTAAAGCGTCACACCATACCGGTGAAACTGGTAGAGGAAGGTGACTTTGGGGACTTGGGCAGCGTGTTGGTCATCAACATCGTCTCACCTGTTGTGCCTGATCGGCCGCGGAGTATCCCGGCTGATAGCATTGAACTGGGCAAAGTATCAGGCATGTTTTTTCGAGCTACGATCTATCAAACGCCGGATGGCGAGATCGCTGCCTCTATCGACATTTCCGATAAAGCCACGGCTTTGCAATTAAGCCGGGACCGCATGAATACGTGGGTTTGGGAAAAATCGATCGAACTTACCGGCGATCATCCTGCGTACTACGTGACGCGACGCGTCAGGTTCTAGGTGGAATCCAGGCGTTGACTATGCTGGCTGCGGCGCATGCTGCCCGAGCCATCTCAACTGCTCGCCGATTCGCAATCCTTCCATTGGGATCGACACGCCGACTCCTCGCTTGGTGAAGTACACGATTAGGAATTCGCGATACCGCTTGCCGGCCAGGAAGACGAGCCGGGGCAGGTCCGGGACTGCGCCACGATCTGGCCGGCTACTTGATCGGACCAACTACGGCGCTGTGCGACTCCCATTCTGTTGAGCATCCGCTCATACGGCGCAATCACTTGGTCTGGTGCGACCAGCCCATACTCGGCGGAGAAGATGAACCACCGGTAGCCCGAAACTTCGGCATAGCGACGAGCCTTGCTGAATAGGTCGGAGACGTACATGTCGCACGCCGAATAAGGCTGATCCCGTTTTTGACTGACGCATGAGATGACGTACATAGTGGAACCGGCCGAGTGCATGCAAACTCCATGGCTAACGCACATGCCTATATGGCCTGGCCTCCGGCAGCAGCCCCTCGTTCTGAATTCTTCGCAATTCCTGCTGGTCAATTATCCATTCTTTCGCGCTCCCCCGACCACAATCGCGCTTGCTGGCCCTGACACGACCGTTACGGCACCATTCCCGTACCGTAAACGGTGCCCGACCGAGGATGCGGGCGACTTCATCCGTCGAATACCACTCCTTGGCAGGCTGCTGGGACGCGATCGATTGAATCGTTGCCTCGACTCGGATCAGCCGCAACAGAACTTCATCGAGCCGCTCGACGACAGCGTCGGCCATGACCGCATTTTCGTCTAGTTGCATGCCGGTTTCGTTTCTGCTCGATGCGATCATGGTTCAATCACCTGCTCACCAGTGCGTCTGCTGACTTCTCTGTCGTTTCGCTTCGCTTGCCTCCCTTTTCCACCTCTGGAACCTTCTCCCATAAATGGGTCATGCAAAGAGCCAGAGAAAACGAGTCGCCTTTGACCATCGTGACTTTCTCGCGGCTTTTGCAGATGAAGCATGGTTCGGTGGACTTGTGCAAGATTTTCAACATCACTCTCTCCTTCTCGCGTTGATGGGTTGCGGCGATGGCAATGAGTTCGTTGAATTCAAGTTGCTTCCACATCGCCGTTCTATCTTCACTGCGTGTTGTTGCACGATTGATTGTCCCTGGCGGACGGAGTTCGCGAGCGCCGTCGAGCCTGGTGAGCCGAGCGGGGTTCGTCGGCCTGTTCGCAAAGCCGTCCCGGCTGCGAACAGGCATGTAGGTGTGCGTTGTGTGCTGTAAGTTGTTTCCCACCAGCGACTTCGGGGTGCCGGGGCTCTCGTTTCGCAAGCTCACTCGACCCCCGGCCCCTTTGTGTGTCTGCGTGGCTTGGTGGATGGGTTCGCTTGCTCACCCATTGCCACCCATTGCTCGGTCGTTCCAGTCCACGATTCCGGCCACACAAAGGGGCCGGGGCTACCGCCCCAGCACCCCATCCTTGCTCGCGGTTGCCACCGCTCGCTGCGGATCGGCCGCTGCCGCGGCCGTGAAGTCGCCC
>DASSFG010000093.1:0-11152 GCA_035694685.1 Pirellulales bacterium | reverse complement strand
TCAACCATGTTGAGCCGTCTTCGCTCTGCGATGCCATTACCCGTGTTTGTTCTCACCCTCGTGGCAGCACTCGAATGCCAGGCGGTCGGCGACGACGCGCCGGCCACTGAAAAGAAACAAGACCCCGTCACGGTGGCGGCCGATGCGGGTGATTCGAGCCACGCCGCAGTCAGTTCATCGAGCGGCGGCTCCCGCTCCAAGCACCCACCGTATACCGAGCTGCTCAAAGAGTTCAAAGCGATCGATGGGCTGATCAAGTTGCACCGGAAGGAAAACCAGCTTTACGCGGAAATCATGCCCAACCAGCTCAACCGCGACTTTGTCGTGCTGATTTCAATCTCGCGCGGCATTGGCGAGGGGATGTTGCTCGGCGGGATGACTTGGGGATTTGGCGACGACTGGCTCTGGCAGTTCCGCAAAGTTGACGACAACCTCCAGATTGTGCGCCGCAACGTCCGTTTCCGCGCCGCCCACGGCAGCCCCGAAGAGAAAGCCGTCAAACTGGCTTACACCGACAGCGTTTTATTCAGCTTGCCTATTGTCACGACCGGCCCCTCTGGCGGCATGGTGGTCGACTTCGACCAGGTGTTTATGAGCGACCTGCCGCAAATTGCCCGCGTGTTGCCCGGCTTCTACTTTGCCGGGAACAAGTCGTCGTGGGATGCTGTGAAGGGATTCGAGCAGAACATTGAGCTGGAGGTGGCCGCCACCTACGCTTCGAGCGGCAACCTGGAACTTGACACGGTGCCCGACAGCCGCGGGGCCACCGTCTACGTTCACTACTCGATCAGCGGCCTGCCGCAAACCGGCTACCAGCCGCGACTGGCGGACGACCGCGTGGGCTACTTTTTGACGGCCATCAAGGACTTTTCCAAGAAAAGCCATGAAGACCGCTTCGTGCGCTACGTCAATCGCTGGGACATTCAGAAAGACGACCCCACGGCCGAAGTATCGACGCCCAAGAAGCCGATCACCTTTTACCTGGAAAAGACGGTGCCGTTTAAGTACCGCAAACCAATCAGCGACGGCATTCTGGAATGGAACAAGGCCTTTGAAAAGGCCGGCTTTTACAACGCCATTCAGGTCATCCAGCAGCAAGACAGCGACGATTGGGATCCGGAAGACGTTCGCTACAACACCTTCCGCTGGATCACCACCAGCCAGGGCTTTGCCATGGGCCCCAGCCGCGTGAACCCACTTACCGGCCAGATTCTCGATGCCGACATTATCTTCGACGCCGACTTCGTGCAGTTCTGGAAGCAGAGCTATGAGACGTTCACCCCGCAGACCATTGCCGCCATGACCGGCGGCCCGCTCGACCTGGAAAGCTACCGCGCGGAACTACAAGGGCTGCCGCAGGCCCATCGGCACAATTATCTCTGCCGCTGTGAGCTGCACAACGGACTCAGCCGTGAGTTGGCTTTGGGTGCCGTCGCCCTGCTGGCCGACGCCCCCGCAGTCGGCACAGTGCAACAGCAAGACAAGTTGATCGCCCAAGGGCTGAAAGAAGTGGTGATGCACGAGGTCGGGCACACGCTCGGCTTGCGGCACAACTTCAAATCGAGCTCCATGCTTTCGCTCACCGACGCGAACGACACCGACAAGACCAAAGACAGCGGGCTGACCGGGTCGGTCATGGACTATGCCCCGGTGAACATCGTGCCCAAGGACATGAAGCAGGGCGACTATTTCTCGCAGACGATCGGCCCCTACGATATGTGGGCGATTGAATACGGTTATAAACCGCTGCCGGGCGGCACCGAGGGCGAAGCCTCGGAGCTGCGCAAGATTGCCTCTCGCGCCGCCGAGCCGCAATTGGCATACGCCACTGACGAAGACACGCGCGGCATCGACCCCGACCCGCTTGCCAACCGCTTCGACCTGGGCAGCGATACCGTGGAGTATGCCAAGATGCGCGCTCGGCTGATCGGCGACCTGTGGCCGACCGTAATCGACCGTGTGACGCCCGCCGGCGACGGCTACCAGCGTGCTCGGCAGGCGTTTGGCGTGCTGCTGGGCAATTACGGGCAGGCGATGTTTTTCGCGTCGCGACAGGTGGGTGGCATTCTGGTCAATCGCGACCATAAGAGCGATCCGAACGCGCGCGCGCCCTTTGTGATCGTGCCGGTGGGCAAGCAGCGCGAAGCCCTCACGCTGATTGAAGAGGACGTGCTTTCAGACAAACCGTTCAATTTTCCGCCCGAGCTGTACAACAAGCTGGCGGCCACGCGTTGGTATCATTGGGGCAGCGACATGCCCGATCGCATCGACTATGCGGTCCACGAAGTGATTGCCATGTGGCAAGACCGCATTTTGTCGCAGCTCATGTCACCGTTGACGCTCAACCGGATTTACGATTCGGAGCTGAAGGTGCCGGCCGATCAAGACGCCTTGACCACAGCCGAGCTGCTCTCGCGGCTGACGGCGGCGGTGTTCGCCGAGACGTCGACGCTGAAGCCGGGCGAATTCAGTAATCGCAAGCCGGCCATCAGCAGCTTGCGCCGCGATTTGCAGCGGCGCTATGTCAAGCGGTTGGCGAGCGTGGCCATGGGCACCAGCGGAGCGCCGGACGACTGCCGCACGGTGGCCGCCGGGGAGCTTGGTTCGCTGGAGCAGAAGATCAAGCAGACGCTGGGCAACGCCGAGTTGAAGCTCGACACCTACACTCGCGCCCACTTGGATGAAACGGCTGCGTTGATCCGCAAAGTGCTCGACGCCCGGCTGAACCTGCAACGACCGTAAACGAAGGCAGAAGGATGAAGACAAAAGGCAGAAGACGGAGCAGGGCGATAAGCCGGGGTCTGAGCCGATTTTTCGCGCGGGGTCTGACCCGATTTTTCGCGCAGCGAGGAACGAGCGCAGCGAAAAATGGGTCTGACCCCTTCCCCTTCCCCGCCCATCCCGCTCCGTCTACCGTCTACCGTCTACCGTCTACCTTTTCTCGCCTTGGCGGGAGGCCAACCGCATGAAGATGATCATTGCGATCATTCAGCCGACCAAGCTGGATCCGTTGCGCGAAGCGCTCGACAAGGTGGGTGTCACGCGGATGACGGTCTGCGACGCGCAGGGCTACGGCCGTCAGCGCGGCCGCACGGAAATGTATCGTGGCCACGAGTACAAGACGAATCTCTTGCGCAAGATTGAGCTGGAGATTCTCGTCAACGACGACTTTCTGGAGCGTACCGTCGACTGCATCATGAGCGTGGCCCGCACCGGGCCCGAGGGGAACATTGGCGACGGCAAAATCTTCATCTTGCCCGCCGAGCAATCCATCCGCATCAGCGACCGCATCCGCGGCCCCGAAGCGGTGTAGTCTATCTGCCGCCCGAATCGCTGTGCCAGCACCGGCTGGGTAGTGTCGCTAAGTTAAGTTGCTGTAGGGGTGGGACTGGCGTGCGCAAAATAGCCGACTTCCAGGCCAATAGGAAGGTGCGGGATTATGTCGGTTTTGTTCCGCTCCGCCCCCGCCGGGCTCGCCCCGGTGGAGCGCTGACTGACAGGCTAGAACGCGCCTCCCGCGCAACAAGTTCCTTCCGTTTCCGCGTTGCATCCGCCGCCGGTGGCGGCGGATGCAACGCGGAAACGGGGGCGCGTGTGGTGCCGGACATCTAGCCTGTCAGTCAGCACTCGACGGGGGACAAGCCCCGTCGTGGCGGAACAAAACCGGCATCAAGCGAGTCGCCTCGCAAAACCGCAATTTGCGCAGTCCAGTCCCACCCTGCGGCCGCTAGAAGCGCCAACGCTTGCCCAACTGCCCGGTAGCGTCTTAGAATATGGGTATCGATCGCCGACCGGTGCGATACGATCCTCTCCCCCCCTGCTTTTCAGGAGTTCGCGGCCATGTTCGAATGGATTGCCGTTACGGCCGGCGCCTGCGCGGTCGTGGGCGTGATTGCGGCGTTGGTGGTCAGGCCAATTCGCACGGCGCTGCGCGCCTCGCGCTATGAACGTGCCCGACGCGACTTTCACCGCTGTCGCGAACGTCTGGAGGCCAAGTTCTGTCAGCTTGCGGCTGCCAGCGGCAAGCCGCGGGGCCTGCGTTGGACGTCGTGCGATTTCGAAGACGACGTGTCTTACGCCCGCGACCGGCGCAGCGGTGAGTTGCGTGCTTTCGTCGCGCTGACGATCGCCTTCGAGGCCGTGGAGGGCGGTGGCATGGAGCATGTTGAAGCGGTTGGCAACCTGCGTGCAGCCACCGCCGAGTTCCGCCTCATCGCCGGGCACTGGCAAACCGAAGGCCGCGCCATCTTCAATCTCAATCCGACGGAAGCCATCGACTACTACAGCGAAAACCTGGAAATGGTGGCTCACGAATCGCTCGGCAGCCGGTAGGGGGAGCTTACCTGTATGATCGCCGATCTCGCCCAGCGGCATGAGTTGGTCAGCGATCTCGTTGAACTACCGAAGGACCGGTCTGGTTGGGACAAATACCGGCTTAGCGACGAGCAGCTCCGCCACTACGATCGCGACGGTTACGTATCGGGCGTGCGGTTGCTCGGCGACGACCAGGTGGCGCGGTTGCGGGACGAGTTGCACGCCCTTACCGATCCAAACCATCCGGCCAACAATCTCTTCTACGAATTTCACTCCAACGAATCGGTCGACCGCAGCCGCGTGTTGTTTCACGCCTTGGGCGCCTGGCGCATTGCTCCGGGCTTTCACGATATTCTCTGGAACCCGGCCTTTACGGTGCCGGCCTCGCAGCTTCTGGGGGGCGCCGTGCGGTTCTGGCACGATCAGCTTTTTTGCAAGCCGGCCCAGCACGGCGGCGTGGTAGCCTGGCACCAGGACTACTCTTATTGGACGCGCACGCAGCCGATGGCCCACCTCACCTGCTGGATTGCGCTGGACGACGCTACCCGCGACAACGGCTGCCTGCAATACGTGCCCGGCAGCCATCGCTGGCCTTTGCTCCCCGTCACCGGGCTGGCCGGCGACATGGACGCCATCCAAACGGTGCTCGATGAAGAACAACGGGCCGCCTTTAAGCCGGTGGCGATCGAGTTGCGCCGCGGCGAGGCTTCGTTTCACCATCCGCTGATGGTTCACGGCTCTTATGAGAACCGCACCGACGGCCCGCGCCGCGCGACGGTCATCAATGCCTTTCGCGACGGCGTCCGCTCCGCCTCGAACGACATTTTGCTCGAAGGCGTGCCTCCCGTTCCTCCAGGTGAGATTATGGACGGCGACTTCTTTCCGCTCCTGTTGGATCCGGCGACAATCTAAATGACGAATGACGGAATGACGAATGACGAAAGAATGTCTAATGACGAAGCCCGAATGCACGCAGTCCCTTCGTCATTCTTTCGTCATTCGTCATTCTTTCATTCGTCATTGTCCCGTCTGAACCCTGAACCCTGGGCCCTGAAACCTCCATGTGGCCTGATCCCGACAAAACCCAGGAACTGCTCGACCAGGCCCGTGCGGGCCGGCCCGAAGCAATCGGCGAGCTGCTCGACCGACATCGGGAAGCTTTGCGCCGAATGGTGGCGCTGAGGATGGACCGGGCCTTGCAGCAGCGTGTCGACGCCAGCGATATCGTGCAAGATGCATTGATCGAAGCCAATCGGCGGCTGCAAGACTATCTAAAGGATCCGCAGCTTCCCTTTAGGCTGTGGTTGCACCAGATCGCCCGAGACCGGCTGATCGACGCTCATCGACGTCACCGCGTCGCGGCGCGGCGCAGCCTCGACCGCGAACAGCCGCTGGCCGCGCGTGCCAACCTCGACCACTCCACGTTCGACCTGGCGGCGCAACTTTGCGACCGCGAGTTGACGCCCGCCGCCGCCGCCACGCGGCACGAAATCGAGCGTCGTTTTCAGGCGGCCTTGGAAGAGTTGGAGGAGCACGACCGCGAGGTGATCTTACTGCGTCACTTCGAGCAGCTATCGAACCAGGAAACGGCCCAGGCGCTGGGCCTTAGCGAGCCGGCCGCCGGCATGCGTTACCTTCGCGCCGTCCGCCGCCTCCGGGCACTCTTGCAAGAGCCGCCCTCCCAGGTAGGAAGCGATTCATGAAACAGCAGCCAGGCTTATCCATTCTCGCTACTCATCAGTCAGGAGATAGATAATCCGTGGAAACGCAAGTCCGAACACCGCAAAGCGACTTTATGCATCCGCAGCGGCTCGTCGTGCCGCTCTTTCAGCGTCCATACGTCTGGAATAAAGAGAACCAGTGGAAACCGCTTTGGTACGATCTTGTTCGTGTGACGCACCGTCTGCTATCCCAGCCGGGTGAGAAGCACTACCCACATTTCTTAGGCGCCGTCGTTCTGCGTTGCTCCCACCATCCTTAGGATCTATGATTGTGGTAGGTTGGAATGGCAGCGGCCGGTAGTTCCAATGGTAAACGGTCCCGCCGCGGCGCGGCATCAACTTGCAGTCCTGTCGCGGCGGAAATCAGCTCGCACACTTGGATGGCCCCGCGAATGGCGACCGTACGAAATTGTCAACCCTAAAACCGATGAGCCGTTTACCGATGCCGAAGCCTGGGGAGTGGGTCGCAGATCTCCTTGAAGATGCAACGGTCAACGTCGAGGAAGTGCTGTTGCAGTCGCCGCCCGGTAAAAAAGGATATGTCATCCAGGTTTCATTGAACACTCGAAGCGTGTACGCGAAGGTCCAGCTCGGATCGGGGAAAATCATCGGAAGAAGCTTCCATTACAGCGAGCATTAAATGACAGAAAACGACAATGGCAACGGCCGAACGCGTGCAACCCGCGGGATCATTCGTTGTGCCAACTGCGGTTCGGCTCGGGTGACGACGACCGAAGTTGACGACAAATTCGCCTACGGCGAAGGGGCGTCATCGGCTTCCTTGCAGGTGCGGGTGCCACTTAGAACCTGCCAGGATTGCGGTTTCCAATTCCTTGATGACGAAGCAGAGGATCTGCGGCAGGAGGTCATTGCGGAGCATCGAACAACGCCCCAGTCGCCCGGCGTGAATTGAGCTGCGAAGTAATTTCCAGTCCCCGCAGACCGTTTGACCGATTCTCAATTCCCATTTCATTCCATGACCAAGCGGATCCCGTCTTCCGCCCCATCGCGTTACTTGGCGCTCAAGGCGGTGATGATGCCCCGCGATACGAACCCCAATGGCACGATTTTTGGCGGCGTGCTGCTGAGCCACATCGACCAGGCGGGCGCGGTAGGCGCGGTGCACGAAATCCGCCAGGCGGGCTGGCCTGAGCGGCTGATCGTAACGGTGGCCATGAACGAAGTCGAGTTTCACGAGCCGGTTTTCGTGGGCGACCTGGTGAGCTTTTGGACGACGCTCGTCCGCGTGGGCAATACTTCCATGACCATGCACGTCGAGGTCGAAGCCGACCGCGACGGACAGCCTGTCAAGTTAACCGAAGCTCAAGTCGTCTATGTCGCCGTGGAGCCGCTCGGTGACCAACGCCGCCCCGTGCCCATTCGAGGTTCGTCGGCGTGAGAGAGAATCGCGTCCTCGATTGGCAGTTAAAGACCCGTCGGCTGGCCTTTCTGGCTCGGCCGTTAGTGATGGGCATTTTGAACGTTACACCGGACAGCTTTTCCGATGGCGGGAGGTTCGATGAGACCGCTGCGGCCGTGACGCATGGCATGCACATGGCAGCCTGGGGCGCGGAGCTGATCGACGTGGGGGGCGAAAGCACGCGGCCCTATTCGCAGCCCGTCGATGAAGCGGAAGAGATGCGCCGCGTACTGCCAGTCGTGCAGGCATTGGCGGAGCGGACCGACGTGCCGATTTCGATCGACACTTCGAAGGCGGCCGTGGCCCGCGAGGCCGTGGCCGCGGGGGCCGAAATCATTAACGACGTTACCGCCCTGGCCGGTGACGCACGCATGATCGAGACGGCAATCGAAACCGGCGCGGCCGTTTGCGCCATGCACATGCTCGGCACGCCGCAGACCATGCAAGACAACCCGATCTACGACGACGTCGTGGCCGAGGTGTTCGACTATCTACGCCGCCGCCGCGACGCGCTGGTTGAGGCAGGAATTGCGCCACAAAAGATTGCACTCGATCCGGGCATCGGCTTCGGCAAGACGCACGAGCACAATCTGACGTTGTTGGCCAATTGCCGCCGGTTTCACGAGCTTGGTTGCCCATTGCTCGTCGGTCATTCTCGCAAAGGTTTTATTGGCAAAATCATCGGCGACAAGATGGCCGACCGCACGGCCGGCGGCATTGGCGTGAGTATTTCGCTCGCCAATCAAGGCGTGCAAATCGTGCGCGTCCACGACGTGGAGCCCACTTTGCACGCGCTCAAGTTGTACGTCGCCACTGGGGGCTTGGGGATTGTGAAGTAGATAGCCGTGCGCGATTACCGGACAGCGAGCACGTCGAGCAGCTACGGTGGCTGGGGCAGAGCCGCGACAGCTACGTGATTTTCTAGAAAGGCGTTGCCGCGGCGATGCCCCGGCTACGCGGCTGCCGGTGCATCGCTGGCCGGCAGCGCGTCTGACGAGTGTTGGGTCGAACGCGGCCAGCTGTGCCCCAGCCACCGATGCCGGTGCGCGCGGTAATCGCGCACAGGTATTGAGTGACCGCGTCGTTTATCGCGGGCCGAGTTTGTCGTTTTGCCAATAGGTCGGACAACCATCTGGCAACGCTCCGCGGGTAGGCATAGAATCATCGAGACCTTTCAACACACCAAGGAGGACCTGTAGCCAGTGCGGATCGGCTTCACATTTAATATGAAGGGGGCGGCGAAAACGCTGCCGACGCGCGAGTTTCTGGGCACGGATGCCGAAGAGGAGTTCGATTCGCCCGAGACGGTTGCCGCGCTGGCCGATACGCTGCGGGCGCTTGGGCATGAGGTTGAATTGTTGGGCGACGGCGAGCCGATGCTCCGCAAGTTGCTCGACGGCCCGCGGCCCGAGCTGGTCTTCAATATCGCCGAAGGATTGGGCGTGAGTCGCACGCGCGAGTCGCGCGTGCCGGCGGTGCTGGAGATGCTCGGCATTCCCTATACCGGATCCGACCCGCTTACCTTGGCCGCCACGCTCGACAAGGAATGCGCCAAGCGTCTCGTCGATCACGCTGGCATCGCCACGCCCGGCTGGGCGCTCGTGGAAGAGGGCGACCTCGCGGCGGTGGAAGAACGGCTCTCACGGCTCGTCTGGCCCCTGTTCGTCAAGCCAAACTACGAAGGTTCGAGCAAAGGCGTACTGCGCAGCGGCATCGTCCGCAATCGCGCAGAGCTCGAAGCGGCCATTGCCCGGCTGACGCCCGTTTACCATCAGCCGCTGCTGGTCGAGGAGTTTGTCGAGGGCGAGGAATTGACCGTGGGTGTCGTCGGCAATCGGCCTCCCGAAGTGCTGGGCATCATGCGCATCGTGCCGAAACGGCCCGGTGAGGGGCCGTTCATTTACGGCATTGAGGTGAAGCGAGAGTGGGAGCAGAACCTGGAGTATGAAAGCCCGGCAAAAATCTCGCAGCAAGACGCTGAGACGGTGCGCCGCGCGGCCTTGGCGTGTTGGCGAGCTTTGGGCTGCCGCGACGTGGCGCGTTTCGACTTTCGCCTGCGCGACGGTGTGCCCTATTTCTTGGAAGTGAATCCGTTACCCGGCCTCTCGCCTTTTTCCGGCGACATCGTGTTTCTCGCCCGCGGCGTCGGCATCAACCATCAAGAGTTGCTGCGGCGGATTCTTGAGGCGGCGATTGCAAGGTACAAAAGGTAGACGGTAGGCGGTAGACGGCAGACGGGGAAAACAATTACGGTCAGCGGCGCTCATGACCGATTTTTGCCCAAAGCTGTTGCTCTGCTCTTCCCTGTCTACCGTCTACCGTCTACCGTCTACTTGATGCACGTCACGATTCTCTACAACGAACCTTCCCTGCCCCAACACCATCCCGACTACGCGTCGGAGGCGGGCGTGCTGGAGTCGGTCGAGGCCGTGGAATTGGCCTTGGCCGAAGCCGGGCATCGCGCGACGCGGCTGGGGCTGGCGGCCGATCCACGGGCCATCATGAGAGGGCTGGTGGACGTCGATGCCGACGTCGTGGTGAACCTGTTTGAAGGCTTAGGCGGAGTAGGCGCGGGCGAATCACAGGTGACCGGCATGCTTGAGCTCGTCGGCATCCCGTTCACGGGTAGCGGCTCGAAATGCCTGGCGCTCGTCTATGAAAAAGCGCTCACCAAGTGGCTGCTGCTCGGGGCCGGGCTGCCGTCGCCTCAGTTCCACCTCGTCGCCGCCGCGGAAGTGGTCGACGTCCAACGTTTCCAGCCGCTTCTCTCCGTTGGCCGGGCAATCGTCAAGCCGGCCCACGAAGACGGCAGTCTCGGCATTGGCCCGGAGAGCATTGTGGCGGACGCCGCCGCCCTGGCGCGGCAAATTCAAAAAGTGCAAGAGCGCTACGGCGATGTGCTGGTCGAGCAGTTTATCGCGGGCCGCGAATTCAACGTCGGCATTCTCGCGCTCTGTGAACCCACGGCCCTGCCCCTGGCGGAGATTGAGTTCATTCCCGGCATTGCCCCGATTGTTAGCTATGATGCCAAATGGACGCCATCGGCGCCGGAGTACAACGGCACGGCGGCCCGTTGCCCGGCGCTTGTGTCGCCCGAACTCGCCGCAGAAATCAGCCGAGTCGCCCTGGCGGCGTTTCGGCTCACCAATTGCCGCCACTATGCGCGCGTCGACCTGCGGGTCGACGCCGAAGGCCAGCCTTTTATTCTGGAGATCAACGCCAATCCCGACATCAGCCCTTCCGCCGGATTGGCACGGCAAATTCGTGCCTCGGGTATGACCTACACCGATTTTATTTGGCGCATGGTAGAGAGCTCTCACCGCGGCGATGCGCGAGAGTCATCCTAGGCTACGCTATGTTCGCGACCGACCGGCGCCTCATTCACTCAGTCGCGTACCATATACCCTCGGGTTACTTTTTGCCGGATGGGCGATGGCCAGGGCCGGCGCACACTAAGTCCTTTGTCCCGTAAGGACTTCGATGAGAAAGTCGTCGTCCCATCCGCAGCCTCGCCGTTTCATGGCGATGCTATCCTTGCCCGGATGTTGTTTTAGAAGGTGTCCTTTCGGCAAGGGTGCATGAGTTGGGCTTGTCGCGCGGGTAGCATGGCGCCGGCGGGGCAATTCCGGAGGACGTTCCATGACTCGGCAAGGCAACGGCATCTCGTCGGATTTAACCCAGGCGGCGGCGCGGTTCG
>DASSFG010000092.1:0-8161 GCA_035694685.1 Pirellulales bacterium | reverse complement strand
GCGGAAAATGGCCACGGCTTCATCTAGCGTTTCGGCTTCTTCGAGCACGCGGCGCACGAGAAAAGCCATCGGCGTGCCGCCCCAATGTCCGCGTCCCCCACCGCCCATCTCGCCGACCGACACGTGCTCGGCATTCATGCCCGTCACCGAGCCGATGAACCCGGAGTACGTCACGTTGACGAGCATCACTCGCCGCCGCATGCCACACAGCAGGGCGTCGTTGACGGCGCACACGAAACGGAGTCGAATTCTTTGCGCCGGTAGTTGGATATCAGCGAACGGGGCGATTGTGGAGCCCTAACGCCGGCTGCGGTGCTAAGGCGCGCCGACATCTCCTCGTGCTGCTGTCCATCCGGGTTCTAGGTTTGCCAGTTCGGCCAACGTTGGGTCGTGGTTCAGCATCTCTTCAAGCGACACTACCTTCACGTCATCCGTGCTGACCGGCGTCTGGCGAAACGGATTCAGGCACTGTTGGCGAGCAACCTGGCAAGCGTTGCCGGATCCGGTCGAGTAAGTGACTCGCTTCGCGCTGGCCCACTAAGGCGGGCGAGGGTTCTTTACCCCAGTACACTTCACACCGTATTTATTTGCCCGGCCCATGCCTCGGAAAACGCAATCGTCGCCCCGCCGACCAATCGCGAAAACCATCCCAGATTTTTCCGAAGAGCCCAGAAATGAGAGATGCGCTACCATCATCTCCGTCGATAGTCGACCGATGACTTTAGTCAAACGCTCTTCACCCATCGTCGCGAGGTGCAAGCATGTCACTGCCGAGTCTTGGGCCAGGCCCGCCGCCCGGCCATCGTCCGTCGAGACGTCGATAGTCAGGTTTGCTGGGTCCGAAATCAGGTTGGTTGTAACCTCGGCCACAATGGCATGACGGAGCGTCTGATTATATGCCTCCGCCTGGACGACAACGACCGGCCGCTTCTTGCCACGGCCACCCGAGGCGTGCGGAAAAACTAGCGGGGGCTACGTCACCACGCGATACGTTCATGGTCTATCATCCTGATAAACTTCCATACCCTCCCAGCCCAATCGGTCGGCATCTTCGGCGGCCAACAAGTCCATCTCCTCGTCGGACCAGGGGCTGTCGCCATAGACAAGTTCCCTGATTCGTTCGTAGTCCGGCCGAGGAAGCAATACATAGGCCGCTTTTGTTTGTGGGTCTATCAACGTAGGCGGTTGCTCGCCTGCGGCCGCCAGGGCTTGCCGCTGACGCTCGGTAAGTTCGATCATGAATATTCTCCTGAACGCATTGTAACGGCGTGGCGCGCTAGCGCCGAGAACGAAAGGTGTTGGGGAGAACGAAGGCTATCGGGAGTCGTAAGGACGTTCGGTCGTATCGACTCGGCCTGACACGCAACTAATCGGCCAGTGCTTCGAGCGCCTCCCAGCGGTCGTAGGCTGCGACGAGCTCTTGCTCGATCGCGGAGAGCCGGGCGTTGTCTTGCGCGATCTCGGTGCCAGGGCGTTGATAAAACGCCGGATTCGACATCGCATCGTGCATGTCGCGCCATTGCGATTCCAAGCTTTCGATTCGCTTTGGCAGCGCAGCAAGCTCTTGCTTTTCCTTATATGTCAGCTTACGCGGACGTTCAGTTCGTGGCTGGGCCGCCTTGGACGCCGCCGGCACTGTTGAACGTATGGATCCCGACTGCACGGGCGCAGGCCGCTGAAGCAGATAGTCGTCGTAGCCGCCGGCATATTCGTGAACGGTCCCGCCCGCCTCGATCGCCAGCGTACAGGTCACCACGTCGTTCAAGAACGCTCGATCGTGGCTCACTAACAGCACCGTGCCTTGGTACTCGGCCAGCAGGTTCTCCAGGAGTTCCAAGGTTTCAATGTCGAGGTCGTTGGTTGGCTCGTCGAACACCAGCACGTTCGATGGTTTTGTGAACAGCCGTGCCAGCAACAGCCGGCTGCGTTCGCCGCCCGAAAGAAACTTGACCAGGGTCCGCGACCGCTCGGGCATGAAGAGAAAGTCCTGCAAGTATCCCAGGATATGCCGCGACTGCCCGTTGAAAGTGATCGTCTCGTAATCGGTGACGTTTTCTTGAACGGTCCGTTCTTCGTCGAGCGTGGTCTTTAATTGGTCGAAGTAGGCGACTTCCAGCCGCGTGCCGTGGCGCACCGTGCCCTGGCGCGGCGGCAACTGGCCCAGCAAGAGACGCAACAGAGTGGTTTTGCCTGAGCCGTTGGGCCCGATGATGCCCACCTTGTCGCCGCGCATGATCGTTGTGGTCAGCCCCTGAATGATCACGCGCTCGCCGTAGGCGAAGTTCACGCCCTTGGCCTCGATCACCAATCGCCCCGACGCTTCGGCCTGCTGGGCCTCGATTCGCGCCACGCCCTGCACGTCGCGCCTTCGTTGCCGCTCTTCGCGCATCGCCTTCAGCGCCCGCACGCGGCCTTCATTACGGGTGCGGCGGGCTTCGATTCCTTTTCGAATCCAAACTTCTTCCTGCGCCAATCGCTTGTCGAACAGCTCGTTCTGCCGGGCTTCGGCGGCCAGCGCGGCCTCTTTTCGCACGAGAAACGTCGGGTAATCGCAACGCCAATCGAACAGCCGCCCGCGATCGAGCTCGACGATGCGCGTGGCCAACCGTTCGAGCAAGGCCCGGTCGTGCGTCACAAAAATCAACGTCCCGCCGAAACGAAGCAAAAAATCTTCCAGCCAGCAAATGGCTTCGATGTCGAGATGGTTGGTCGGCTCGTCGAGCAGCAGGATGTCGGGCTCGCCCACAAGGGCCTTCGCCAGTAAGACACGGCGTTTCATGCCCGCGGAGAGCGATGGAAACATCGCCGCGAGCGGCAAACCCATGCGTGAGAGGACGGCCTCGACGCGGTGTTCGGCGCCCTCGACTTCGTGTCCGGCCGCGCGCAGGCCGGCGGCCACTTCATCAAAAACCGAACCGCCCGTACCCTGCGGCACCTCTTGGGGCAGCCGTGCCACGCGCAGCCCTTGCTGTCGGACGATCTCGCCGCCGTCGGGCGAAAGTTCCCCGTCGATCAATTTGAGCAGCGTACTCTTGCCCTCGCCGTTGCGGCCCAACAGGCAGATGCGTTCGCCGCGATCGACGGTCCAATCGACATGGTCCAAGAGCGGTGGTCCGCCAAAATCGAGACTGACTTCACGCAGTGTGAGGATGGCCATCAACTTGTTGTAAACGTAACCAACGACCTCATCCACTGCACGAAATTGCGCGCGACCACGAAGAAAACGTCCGTCGCACGCGACACAAGGCCACAAAGCAAACCGCATGGGTCAGCCATTTTGACTTTGTCGGATTTGTATTTTGCATTTTGACTTTTCTGGCGAAGTTGCGGACGTGCCGTAATGCAAATTGCAAATTGCAAATCTAGAAGACGATGACGCTATTTCAAGAGGGCGCGGAAGCGGGCCTTGAGGTCGGGACCGCCGAGGTCGGGCGAAATGGCTTCGGTCAGCTTGATGAGACGCGCGGCCTGCTGCTTTTCGCCCAGCCTCACAAGGGCTGCCGCTTGCGAGTACATGGCGCGCAGCCAACGCTCGCTGCCTTGACGCGTTTTTTGCCCAATGTCGCGCCACTTCGCCAACGCCTCTTGCCAGGCGGCTCGATCGGTCGAGTCGAGCAGCAAACCGGCGTACTCTTCCTGAATTTGCCCGTCGCGCGGAAACGATTCGGCGAGCTTGCGGGCCGCAACGATCGCTTCTTCGCGTCGCTTGGCCGCCGCCAAAGCGCGGACGTAGGCCAACTGAAAGTCGCGTTGTTCGCCCGCGGGTAATTCCTTCAGCCTGGCTTCAAGCAACGCTGCCGCGCGAAGCTGCAGCTCGGCCAGCTCGCGAGCGACCGCGGGCCTGGCGTTGTCGGCCACCCTGGCCAATCGCTCGATGAGGGCCAGAACTTGTCGCGGTTCGCCGCCGGAAAGCTCGTTGAGCAACTCCGCCGCTTTCTCGCGCTGGCCCTGGGCCGCCACGGCAAACACTTCGAGTGTCTGGGCCGTGGCCCGCCAGTCTTCGGGCGCATCGGCGGCATCGGCCAATGCCGCGGACAGCAGTCGCTGGGCCCTGGCAAATTCGTTTTCGCCATAGGCCAACAAGATGCTCGCGGCGCCGGTGGCGGCGATGCGCTCGAGCTGGCTCCAGCGTTCGGGCAATCCTCCCCTTGCATTGATGACGATCTTTTCCAGGTAGCTTGCGCCGCGGGCCGCGACGTCGCTCGTCGGGTCGCCGGCGGCGGCCAGTTCCGTCAGCCAGCGCTCGAATGAGCGCGAGACGCCTTCGACCGCCGTTGTGGCTTGCGGATGATCGAGCCGCACGGCCTGGTAGGCTGCGATCGCCTCGGGCCAGCGCCGTTCGCGCTCATAAAAGGCCCCCAGCCAGAGGCGCACCTGGTCGGCGGTCGGCGAGCGCGGCCACTGACTCAGGTGCTCGTTGAGCAGGTCAAGATACGCCGGCGACGACACCGAGTCGCCCGCTTTGGCTGCCCGCGCGGTATTGTAAATGGCCAGCAAGTGCGCCTCGCCGGCGCGCTCGTGTGCCGGCGCGCCGATGGCCAATTTGCGGAACCGCGTGGCTGCCTCGGCGTGATGGCCGGCCCGCTCTTCGATGGCCGCGGCGGTGAAGGCGTAGTCGAAGGCCGCGTCCGCCTGTTGTGCCTGAGCCGCCTGCCGCGCCGCGCGGTCGTAAGCTTCTAACGCCTGCGCCAGTTGACCAGAACGATAAAGACTTTCCGCGGCGCGCACCAGCACCGCCAGGTTTTGCGTGTCGCCGCCGCGCGTGACGCTGTCGGCCAAGAGCATTTCGGCGCGGCGTCTCCAGTACTTGCCGAAACGCTCGTCGATGTCGGCGATCAAGTCTTCAGCGCGGTCTTGCCAACCGGCGGCGTCGGCCGAGCGCTGGCCTTTTTCCGCCGCGTGCCAGGCGGCGATGTAGGCTTCGAGGCAGGCGTATTCGAGGTCGGGCGTGATCTCGGTGCCCGAAGCGCGGGCCTTGTCGGCGGCAGCCAGGGCTCGTTCAAGCTGGCGGCGGTCGAGCGACAGACGTATCTGCTCGGCTTGCAATGCAGCAGCGAACGCCGGGGGCGGCTGCACCTCTTCGAGTTTAACAAGCCGCGTCTCGGCGGCATCGAACAATTCCAACAGCCGCAAGCAGACGACTTCGTCGAGGCGGGCGGGCCAGGCGACGGCGTCATCGACCTCGGCAGCCGCCAACAGCTTCAACCGCTCGACCGCCTGCCGCAACGAGTTCGTGCGGTCGGCGCTGTCGTGCGGATAGGATTGCCCCTGGTTGCGAAAGGCACGGGTCAACTGGTAATCGAGAGTTCGCGTCAGTCCGGCCAGTTCGTTGGCGTTCAAATCGCCCGACCCGCTGCGTTTCGACTGGCCCGCAACACGCAGTTCGGCGGCAACGGCTTTCAAGGTGCGGTCGAGGCCCGCGACGGCCGCGCGCAGCTCCTTTCGCGCCGCCTCGAACGATGCGTCGTCGGGGCCCGATAGCTCAGCCTCCTGACGCGCCAACTCGCCGTGGGCCAGATGCACGACGGCCGCCTGAGCATCAAGCAGCAAGCGACGCGAACCCTTGATCGGTCCGCCGGTCGGCGCTTGCACCGCCGTAATGGCCTCCTCCCAAAGACCGTCGCGATCGGCTTGGGCCTCGTGCAAGGCGTGCTCGCCGAGCGTGCGCGACAGTTCAATGGCCAAATCGACCCTCGTCACTTCTGATACGCCGGTTTCGCTCAATCGCCGTCGGCAGTAGCCCTCCGCCAGCGAGAACAAGCGTCGCGCTCGGAGACCGGCCAGAAACGATTGTTCGAGGTTCTCGCCCTCGTCGGGCGGGGTCGGCCCCGGCATCACCTGTTCGTTGGCCGGCAAGAGCGATCTGGCGCTTGCCGCCGCCGTCGTCTCGCCGTAGTTTGCCACCAGTTCGCGACGCAACCGTTGCGCGGCCTGCTGCTCGCCTTGTTTGTCGAGAAGCTGAGCCGAGGAGTGCAAGGCGTCGGCGGCCAACAGGCGGGCCTGCGGATAGAGCAGCGGCACGTGCAGCAGTGCTACTAGCGCGCGATCGGCGTGGCCATGTTGCGACAAAGCCCGCCCCAGGACCCAATACGGGCCTGCCCGCAAACGTTCGGGAAAGCTCTCGATGCGGCGTTCCCAGGCCGCCAGCTTGTCATCGTTGGCGGTGGGAATCGAGACGCGCCAGATTTGGGCCTCCGCCAGGCTGGCGATGCGGTCGTCCTTTTCCAAGGCGAGTTGCGAGAGCCGGTCGAGCGCCTGCTGGCGGTCGTTCGTCGCCAGCAATAGGCTGGCGCCCAAAAGTTGGGCCAGCGGATCCTTGCCGCTGAGCCACTCTCGGGCAAGCTGTTCCTGGGCAGGCCCGACTTCGGCCGTGAACCAGGCCAGCGGAATCTCATCGAAGTACGGCGAATCGGGATCTTCACGGACCAACGCCAAAAAGAGCTTGCCGGCGGCATCGACCTGGTTCAGCTCGCGGTGGCAGGCGATCAGGCGGGCCAGTAGCGCCCGACGCGCCCAGCCGCGCGATTCTTGGCGTGTCGCCGCCAGGTACTTCTCGCCGCTGGCGTAAAACTGCTGCTGCTCGAAGAGCCGATCGCCTTGTTCTTTGCCGGCTGGCCACTGGGTTTCAATGCTCACGACGTTTTGCCCGGGACGCTTGATCTCGCGGCCGTCGGGCAGCCGCACCACAAGCTGACGGCCCGTATATTCGAGCACCTCGCCGCTGATGCGCGAGCGGGCGCGGCGGTTTGTCGGCGAAGAGAGAGTGACTACGTCTTCGCTTAAGGCACCGGCGGGCGATAGCGCCAGCCAGAGGGCGAGGGTCAACGCGAGGCGGGCGGGAAGTCCGAAGTCCAAAGTCCAAAGTCCAAAGTCCAAAGTCGAGTCGTTTACCGGGCGCCGACGGCGCCGAGGGCGTGGCGGCCGATGTCGATGTAGATGTATTTGCCGCCGTTCTCACGCGCGATCCGTCCCAGGAAGTTCTCGCGGCGCGGCTGTGGGCCTTCGCCGAACTCGATGGTGTTGATCGACGTTCGCCCGCCGTTCGTGTTGCGGATGCGTGTAATCTTGACGTCCGACAGGACAGGCTCGTCGGCGTCGGTCAAAAAGAAAATCACGTCGGGCGCCAACCGCAGCGCTTTCATCAGCGGCTCGTAGTGTTCCGTCGCCCCATCGGCGTTGATGCCGCCCACGAACCGCCGGGCGAGCTCCTTGGCGCGATCGTCGGCAAACACCAGGCCGGCGAAACTGCGGCCCAGGTTCATCGCGTGCGGCTCCTGATTGTAAAAGATGATCTGAAAGCGGTTCTCTTCGCCCAGGTCGCTGAGGCTGGCCAGCAACTCGCGCTTGGCGGATTCGAGCAAGCTGTTGGCCCCAATGCCCATGCTCGACGAACGATCGAACACGTACACGAACGAGTTCCCCTCGCCGGGAACGCCATACACGTGCGTTTTCGCCAGCCGTCCGCGAACACCCGGCGGACGCCGAGCGTCGCCCGGCAGATTGCCCAGGCCGGTTGCCGTGCCGGACATCGACTCACCCGGGTTGGCCGCCGCCAGGGCTTTGCTGGGCAAGACCGACTCGACATCGACCGGCGGCGGACCCTCGGCGATTTCAGACAAGCCGCTCTGGGCCGCTTGGGCGCTGTCCTCCTTTTCCAACGAGTCGGCCCGGCCCGCTTCGGCCGCGCCGATGACCTGGGCGGGCTTTTCGTCGTCGAAGTAATCTTCGTTGGCCTGCGTGCTGACGCTGGCCATCAAGACCGCGTTGGGCGGGGCATTGGTGCCGTGCATTTGCTGGCTGGCGGCGTAGCCGAGCACGATTACCAACAGCGCGTGAACCACGAGCGACACCAGCCAGGCAGGCATGCTGACCTGCCAATGCCAACGCCGGCTGGAATAGTCGGCCAGCATAGGGCCGGCGGGTTGAGGCGGCGTTGCGTACACAAGTTGATGGCTGCCAAGAGATTGCGAACGGACGTGTGCTGCAATTCTAGGCCGAAATGGAAGCGCGGTCAACGTGAGGTTATGGGCGGGAGTGGCCTGCGCAAAATCAAGCCGTGGATACGAAGGTGCTTGATGCGTGTTTTGTTCTCAGCGACCAAGGCTTTTGCGTAGCCAGGCATTTATGCCTGGGTAACCAAGACGCAACCCCGTTTTTCTCG
>DASSFG010000091.1:0-4254 GCA_035694685.1 Pirellulales bacterium | reverse complement strand
CACGTCGACTTGGACGTATTGATCGCTGACGGGTTTGGCAAACGGCGTGGCCGCAAGTCCTGACAGGACGAGCCTGGCAGACTGCGGCTTCGCTAAAACTCCCACGTACAACGGCGAGGAGCCGGCGCGCGACAGTTGTTGATAACTCGTAAGGGCATAACCATCGCGGAGCACGTTGTCCGGGATCTTAGTGCTGTAACTAACGAGCAACTGGCTCTTTGCTCCGGGCGCATCAGGCTGCGCCCACAGGGCGGCAAAACGCAGTGGAAAGCCGGCAGTGCGTTCGCTTTGGAGGTAAGCCGCCAGATCGACCGCGACGAGACCTTCGCCGCGACAGTGCTCGTCGCGCGACGTCAAGGCGTCGTCCGTCAGGTCGATCGCCAGTGTCCAGTCTCGCGCGTCACGGGTCCAGACTGCGGCGACCGACACCGTAGCCCCGTCGAAAAATGGCCGGCAACAAACGGGACGATATCCTGAGGTGCGCAGTTCGCCGCAAACGCCCTCGAATTCTGCCAGCGGCAATGTTTGGCAGAAGGCAAACCGTTCGGCCACCATGCCGTGCGCGGCCGTCAAGCGGGCGACGACGGTCTCGTCGGCCTGCTGCCAGTCGGGATCAAACGGTGCATCATTCCAATCTGGGGGCAGCTCGGCGTCGTGAGCCAGCGATGCCAATTGGCGCTGGCAAGCGGCGCGTTGGGACCAAACCTCGTGCGACGTCGCGCCGTTCTTGATCGCCCCATTGTAGAAGCAGATCGCCAGCGACCACCATTCGCCGACGGGCATGTTTTTGTGTCGATTCTGTTCGTCGGGCGCCGGCGGTTGCTCTAGCGCGAGGGTATGGCATAGGTCCGCCAGGCGAAGGGCCGTGGCCGCCGCCTGCGACGAACCTTCCACTTTATCCAGGACGGACAATGCCTGGCGGACCAGGTCGGCTGCCTCGTCGACTCGGTGCATTCTGGCGGAGTAGCTCGCCTTTTGAGCCAGCGTCAATAGCTGGTCGGCCTGGACCGGTTCGCTCTCCGACTTGTCGGCCGTTGCTGTCGGCGACGGTGCTCCGCGCCAGGCGGCAGCGTTGGAGAGATCCCAGGCGGCTTGATTGGCGCCGCGAAAAGCCGTCGAAAGTGCTGCCCACCGCTCAAACCACTGGTCGGAAGTAAGATAGTCGGAACCACCGCCTTCGACGCGTCGTCCGGAAACCATTTCGGCCAAGAGTGTCAGCTCTTGGCGATCGAGAGCGGAGTCTTCCAGCGGGTCGAATTCCGACAACGAAAACATATCTACCATGTTGTTCGCCTGTGGGTCGGGTTGATTCCCCGCGACGACGCCCCACTTGGCATTCGCATCGATCACCAATCGGGTCTCAAAGACGTTTGTTTTCCGCTGCGGAGCGACCTGCTTGCCTGTATCAGTCTCCCAAAAGCGGATTTCGCCATCGGCCGCGGTGACCAGCAAACCACTCTGTGCCGCAAAGGCGGCTGAAAAAACTTTGGCTTCGTGCTTCATCGCCGGACACGCCAGTCGCCCAGCCCGCCAGTCCCAGACCCGCGCCCGATTGTCGCGGCAGCCGGTGGCGACCCGTGTCCCGTCAGGGTCAAAGCTTGCCGACCAAACCCAGTCGGGATGCGTCATGGCGCTGCCCAGGGGCGCCCCGGTTTCCGCGTCCCAAACGCGTGCGACGCCGTTCTGGCAGGCGGTCACCACGAATTCTCCGGTCGGCGAAAAATTGGCGTCGTGAACGTAGTTTTCATGCGGCAGTTCGGCCTCGAAAGCCCCGCTCGCGCTCCAGACGCGCGCCGTCCAGCCAAAGCCGAGCGTGACGAAGCGCTCTCCGCGCGGAGAGAACCGCACCATTCTCTTGGGCAACAGGAAGCCGTAAACGTCTCCACCGGGATGGGAAACCCTCGCGAGCGTTCGCCCCTCTTGGGCATCAAGCAATAGCACCTCGCCGTGCGCGCACACCACCGCCAGCTTGGCGCCATCAGGGCTGAACGCTCCGTCAATGGGCAGCGACGTGGTAGGGATCGGCTCGCCGACCAGCTTTGCCGTGCCCCATTCCCAAAGGGTGACGCGGCCCGGGCGATTGCCGTAGGCCGCAAGATTTCCGTTCTGATCGATCGCCGGCGACCCCGGAGCGGGGGCAAATGCTGCGACGACGCGACCATCCGGACTCAAGGCCGAACCAATCAAGTCGGCATTCAATTTCAATGGGCCACTCGCGGAGCTTCCCGTCGACGTTTCATAAACACGCAGCTCGGTTCCAGCGATTCCCCATCGCGCCCCGGGCGTGGCAACCCATCTCCCTTGCTGGTCCAGGGCGGGTTCATGGTTCAAATGGCTTCTTCCCGGGATGACCGCCGTTGCATCGGCTCCTTCTGCGACGACTGGCATGCGCAGCACGCGTAGGAGTTGGTCCGGCTGGGCAGTGACACACAGGGCGCCGTCAGCAGAAAAGCCGACCAGTTCACACAGGCCCTGGTGGTTAAACGACGAACCGATCAGATGGCCATCGCGGGCATCCCGGAACCGCAGGAGCGAATCGTGTCCGAGGGTGGCCAGGCAACCGTGGCCCGGCCAGAACGCCAATCCAGGCACGCGCTCCAGTTGATGTGAAACGATCGTTGCCAGTCGCGCCTTGCCAGCCGCCAAGCGGGCGCGGTCGGTTAGATCATAGGTGCAAACCGTTCCGTGCGGATCGCTGCTCATGGCCAGTAGTTGCCCGTCGCGGCTGACTGCCGCCGACGCGATCGAGCGGCCGTCGACGTGAACGACCCCTTCCACGTTTCCCGATTCGAGGTCAACGACGTTCAACAGGTTGGATTGCCCCGCAAAGAGCGCGATGCCGCCCGCGGCCACGAGCGGAGGGAAGAACTTGCAGCCCACACCCCCACCAACGCCCGCCGGACGATGGACGATCGGCTTGAACCGCGGTTCGCGCGCAATGCCGTCCGGCCCCGTGTCGAAGACGCGCGCCTGGCTGTCGCGGCAACTGCTCACCAGGCAACGGTCGTCTCGGCCGAATTGCAGCGACAGCAGCACGTCGGGGTGGGCCGCCTCGCCAGCGAGCAAGTCGCCTTTTTCCAGGTCGTAGACGCGTATCTGCTGCGCCCCGGCGGCCAGCAGGCGGCCGTCGTGGCTAAAGGCGACTCGTGGAGCGCGTCGATCGCCGAGCTCAAAGCGGTGGACGAGCGTCTGCTGCGGGAACGCGACGATTTCCACCATACCCTCCGGCATGCCGATGGCCATCAGCGCGCCGTCTTCGCTCCACGCGATTCGCGAGCGGCGACGGGGCAACATGGCGACTGCGTCGAGATCCCACACCAGGTCTTCCTCCGCCGTTTGCAAAAGCACGTGGCGGTTGGCCGGATGCACTTGAAGGTCAGCGATACTCCCCGCCGTGTTGCGGATGGCGTAAACCGGCACGGGCACTCGGCGGAGCCAGTTGCGGAATCGCAGACGGTTGGCGCGACCTCGCTGTGGGTCGTTCTCCGCCGCGTTGGCAGCCGTGGCAAACCACAGCAATGCTTCCTGAAAGTCGTTGCGTTCGGCAGCCACCAGGCCGTGCGACGTGTACATGTCGGTGAGGGTCGTCTCCGCTTTGCGGCGCTGTTCCGCTTCGGCCTGTTGCGCCTCGAGTGCCCGCTTGCTTTCGGCCAGGGCGTGCTCGCTTTCGTCCCTGGCCCGCCGGCTTTCGCTTTGCGCGGCGGTGCGTGCGACTTGCGCGTCATCCAGCAGTTTTCGAGTGTGAAAGTAGGCGGTGCTGACGACAGCCAAGATGACGGCGATCAACAACACGGCCACACCGGCCAAGGCGGCCACCGCGGGATTTCGTCGGCACCAACGCCATGCTCGCGCGGTGCTGCTGATGGGCCTGGCGTGGATGGGCTCGCCCTGCAGGTAGCGTCGCAGCTCCTCGGCAACGTCGCCCGCCGTGCTGTAACGCGCCGCTGGTTGTTTCTCCAGGCACTTCAAGCAGATCGTTTCCAGGTCGCGCGGCACGTCCTGATTCAAGCGGCGCGGGCTGGGAGGCTCGTCGCGCAACACCTGGTAGATGACCATTCTCACGTTGCCGCGGAACGGCACCGTGCCGGTCAAAAGCTCGAACAGGATTACGCCCAGCGAGTAGACATCAGTGCGGCGGTCCGCCGTATGCGCCTCTCCGCGGGCCTGCTCGGGCGACATGTAGGAAGGCGTACCCAGCACCTGGCCGTCGGCGGTCATGGTCGCGTCGCCAATCACGCGCCGGGCCAAACCAAA
>DASSFG010000090.1:0-11266 GCA_035694685.1 Pirellulales bacterium | reverse complement strand
GTCGCCGTTTCGCGGGCCGCAACAACCTGCTCGATCGCGCCGGAAGACCGCCGACGTCCGCAGGCCAGCACGCCGCGGTGAAAGTTGAATCCGACGATCTTTTCAACCGCCTTGTCATCGACCGCCAGCAAGGGAACGTCGGGCCGCAGCAAGGGCGCAAACGATTCGACGTAACGCCGCTCTACCAAGACCGAGACGGTTTCAAAATCGCTTTCGAGCAAGCGGCGAGTGAGTTTGTCTCCCTCGGCGATGAATAAGCCCGACCACCGTGTCAGGTTGTTCTGTTTCAGATGGCGATACGGGTCGAGCCGCCGGTCGTCGAGAGAAGAGATTTCAACCAGCATGACCTTTGAAAACTACCGATCTCAATTCATGCCCCGCTCGCCTGTGGCGAGCGGGAGGCGTCAGCCTCCCGGTGATGTCTGCCGGCCAGACCGCCGTGGCGCCAACTTGCATGTTTCGATTCGGAACCTACCCGCACACTGACGTGTGCCGCTCGCCACAGGCGAGCGGGAGGCGTCAACCTCAATTACCTTGCAAACGTCAAACCGGGGTCGTCGGGCGGGGCGCCCACCGGCTTGAAAGTAAAGTGGTCGGCGTCGTCGCTTTTGACCTGAGCGACCATCGCTCCGTTTGTCTTGCCTTGCAGGACCAGGGTCGAGTTCTCAACGGTGTACGTGCCCGAAATCGTTTGCGTCTGTTGCTGTTGGGTAAACTTCCAGGTGAACGATTTGTCGGGCGCCAGGTCGAGTTCAAAGTTGGCGCCATCGTCTCGGTTGGCGTGCCAGTTACCGGTGAGAGCGGCCGGATCGACTGGCGGCAAATCCTGAGCGGCTGCAGGTTGCGACGCGACGGCCGCCGGCGGCGGACCGGCGCCCACCGCGCTACCGCCCCCTACCATTCGCAACAGGTCGGCGGCCAGCTTGTCGTTTGGTTTCAGGCCCACCACGGTCTCCAACTGCGCGGCTGCGGCATCGGTGTGGCCTTGCGTCATGTAATGATAGGCCAACAAGAACCGAGCATCGGCCTGGCGCGGATGAACGCTGACGTAGTTCTCCAGCGCTTGCAGTTGAGAAGTGTAAATCGACATGTCGGGATAAAGACTGCTAAGCGTGGTCCAATCCCAGCCTGGCCCGATGGCCAATACCGAGTGAATGGTGGCAGCCGCCCGCGCGTAGTCTTCCATGGCAAACAAGATCAAGGCGCGCAGCTCATGGGCGGCAGCGTCGGCGGGCGCGACGCGAATCACGCCGTCGACCAGGGCCAAAGCGCCGGCGTAGTCGTTGGCCTGAAATTTTGCCACGGCTAGATCGACGTCGGGATTGCCCGCGTCGGCCAGGTTGCCGGCCGCTGGGGATCCCGCAGCGGGAGGGATGCTGGCGACGGGAATGGGTTGTGCGTAGTTATACGCGCCCGCGACGCCCAGCGGAGCAGCGTAGTATGGATTGTAGTAGGGCGTGTATCCGCTGTTGTACCAGAGACTGCCTAAGCCCCAGCCCGTCAGGCCCCAGGCAAGCGGATAGTTCAAGCCCCAGTAGCCGCCGAAACCATTCCCATACCAGTGATTGTGCCAGTGGCCGTTGTACCACGAGTAAGGATGGGCATTCGCCCAATAGCCTCCGGCTCCTGGTACACCCCCGGCCCAACCGTAGCCATGGGACGGAAAACCTCCACCCCAGCCCGGACCATGAACGGGAAGCCCTCCGTACAAGCCTGAACCATGGGCCGGAAAGCCGGGTAACGCGCCAACGCCGGCGATCGGCAGATGGCCGCCGGGCATGTGGCCAATCGTCCCGACGTGCCCCAATCCGCTAGCCGGGAAACCGCCGATTCCTCCAAAAGGTCCGCCGCCCGGGAACCCGCCGCCGGGGAACCCGCCGCCAGCCAACCCACCGCCGTGCCAGCCACCGCCGGCAATACCGCCGCCGCCATGCCAACCTCCGCCTCCGCCGCCTGCATGAAAACCGCCTCCACCGCCGCCTCCGCCATGGCCCCCACCTCCACCGCCGCCCCCGTGTGCGTACGCTAAACCAGATGCAAACGCGAGGCACAGGAAAACGCCGCCAGCTTGCCAGAGTCGTCTATTGCTCATTGCTTTTTCTTTGGGAAACAGGGTTTGTGACGGCATTCGTCATTCGTGCTTCGTCATTCTTTCGTCATTCGTCATTGGGCATTCGTCATTTTTTCAATTGGTGGGCCAGCGCTCGCATCCGCTCGGTTGTCTTACTACTCACTCGGCGTTTTTGGCGGCCGTATGCTTCGGTTTGGGGGCGGCTCGCACGACCGTGATCTCTTCGATGTCGGGCAACGACTCGCCGCCCAGCAGCCGATCGACGGCACTCCAGGTACGGGTATGATCGTTCAGCCGCGTATGAATTTGAGTCGCCGAACCGGTGCGGCCGTCGGCCGAGACGCCATGCAGCTTGACCAGCCAACGGTCGCCGTCACGATGCCAGTAGCCCTCGCCATAGCCGCCGTCGCTATCGAACGTCCAGGTCTTGATCTGCCGAGTGAGCGGATCCCAGCCGATGCGTTGCGTGCCGTTCATGGTCGTCTGGCCGGCCACCTTGACGGTGTAGTCAGTCAGCAGGTAATTGTTGCTTTCGTCCCAGCGGCACGAAGTGGCCACGATGGAATCGCCGCCCTCCTCAACCCAATCGCCCACCAACCAGCCAAGCTGCTGCAGATGCTCATGGGGAGCCACGCGCTCGTTGGGGTTGACGACGTCGCGCGAGCTGGCCACCAGCCAGCGGCCATTTTGCCGCACGTGCACCACGGTGTAATGCGTGCGGAGGGTGAAGTCGTCGTGTTCGCCGGTAAAAGTGAGTCGCCCGTCTTCGATGGCGAGATCGTCGCCGACAAATCGCAGCGACTCGACTTCGATGGCCGCCTTGAGCGGTGGCCCTTGAAAATGTTCGGCGTACGATTCTTCGATCGCCTCACGCCCCTGGACGACGTTACCGTCGAGATCGACCATTTCGGCGTCTGCGGCAAACTGCTCGGCGACCGCCTTGGCATCGCCGGCGTTAAAGGCGGCAACGAAGTCGGCAGCCGATTTGTGGAGCGCCTTTTCATCGTCGGCCCGGTCTGGGGCCGCCTTATCGGGCTTCTTGGCCGCGGCTTTTGCGGCGGTTGCTTTTGCAGGCGCTTTTTCCGCCGCGACCACAGGCCACACCGACAGCAGCCCGACTGAACCGAGTGAGACAAACAGCATCCATTTCATGGCTTGCACCTTAAATCGCTGCGGCCTCCGTGGCCGGAAGATTTCGTTTCCCGACACCGTTTATACCGCTTGAGCAGGCAAAAACAACAGCGACCATAAGTTGTGGAATAAACAGCCGGACTTGATCGGTGGCGCGCGAGGCTTTTAGCAAGGACTATTTGTAACAAGGGTGAATCGGCTCGACGCTGGTTGTCGAACGATGTAATATTGAACAGAAATCGGCCCATCGAGTGCATCGATAAAATTTGGCCGATTCGGGTGCGAACGCCACCAAAGGAAGCCGAATGCCGGACAGAGAGGTAGAAACACGCGAGCTGGCTGAACGCCACTACGCTGTTGAGGGGGGTGTCACGGATATATTTATCCTGAGAGATACCGAGAACGGTGTCGTGGAACCTGATGGCAACGGTGCTGCACAGCGAGAGCCGATCAGATTACTGGAGGTCAACGAAAACACTGTTCCAACAGGCATCTACCCAATCCAGTTCGCCCCTGCGCCAACATCAGGAATCCATTTCTCCTCCGTGATCGTTGAAATAACGCCGGAAGAGTTTAAGAAAATCCAGAACGATGAACTGCACTTGCCGAACGGCTGGGAAATCGGCGAACGTATTCCAAATCCCCAAGCGGCACGGGAATGAGCACGCCCGACGATTGGGCCAAGGCGTATGCAAGGCAGGCTGACGCAGACTTCAAAGCTTGGGAGCTTTATCAGAAGTATCCGGAAGCCGCCGCAGCAGAATGCCATAAGCTGCTCTTTTTGCAGATGGCTTGCGAGAAGCTTTGCAAAGCCTACGTTCTGCGTGCCGGGGTTCACAAACCGGACGACGTTCAAACCAGCCACGGCTTCATCCAGAAACATCTTCCTGTCATTATGAGGCAGGAAATTGCGAACAGTCGGCGGTTCCCCAGAAACCCTCGTCCGTTGCTGTCAAAAATAAGGCAGCTTTGCGGAGAGATCGAGATATTGAACCCGTCAATGAAGCGGGGGAACCACCGTCCGGACAACTGTGAATATCCTTGGGAGGTCGGGAAGAAGGTCGTCTCTCCACTCGATCACACATTTATTGTCACCCAGCTTCTCATGATGAATGTCGGAATAACATTTTTGAAACTGCTTCGCCGGGCGATCGATCAAAACCTGTGAGCGGCGTCAACAACAGCCGCCGTAAACGCCCTCACCAACACGCCACCATTCGGATGTTTGAAACGCTAGATATTTTTTTTGGCGACGCGAACAACGCCGAGGCGAGGGTCTATGCGCGGCTGGAGGCGGTGGCCTTACCCGCGGGATGTCGATTGACAGGACACGTCGTAGGGCCGACGTGCGAGTATTCGCGCACATTGCCGGCAAAGGTGCCCTTCGCGATGAAGCGAAACCAGGGCCCGGACGACGAAGCAAAGCCGCTGCTGGTTGAGGCGATAGTGCCTGATCCGTGCTTCTGGTCGCAGGAACTGCCGTTTATTTATCGGGCCGAAATCGAGCTGCGCGTGAGTGGGGAGTTGTTGGCCGCCGCCGAGCGAACTTTTGGCATTCGCCCGCTGGGCGCTCGGGGGCGGCGGCTCGTATGGGAAGGGCGGCCTTGGATGCTGCGCGCCGCCGATGCGCATGAATTGCCGGAACGCTCACCCGCCGAATGGCGCACGGCCGATTTGGCGATGCTCGTTGAAGGCCCAGGTGATGATTTATGCCGCGAAGCAAGTCGCCTCGGCGCCGTGCTGATCGCCGATTTGACGGGCGCGCCTGAACGTCTTGATGAAGAGCTGCGACGCCTGTCACGGTGGCCGGCGGTGATACTGGCGATCTTGGATGCGGAACAACAACTGGGCGAGAACCATCGCGCCGCCGCGAGAAACCTGCTCCTGGCACAACGACTGACCGCGGATTCGGACTCGTCGCCCGTACTCTGGGCCAGCCTGCTGGTCTGCGAAGAGGGCCTTGCCGACGCGATGTGGCGGCATTCATCCGACGTGACTTTGCCGATTGTCGTGCAACGTCCGGGCGGCTGGTGCGACGGGCTTGACGAGGCCCGACGCCAATGCGACCTTTTGCAACGTGATCTCGCCGGCCGCGGCGACTTCGCCGGCTTGCTCATTTAATCCTCCTTGTCGGAAGCTCGCCGCGCGAACTTTGACACACCCCCAAACACAATCCAAAATCAAAATAAAAACCGTCAATGCTCGAGCGTTATTCGCGTCAGATTCGCTTTGCCCCGCTCGCTGAGGAAGGCCAGCGACGGCTGCTGGCCAGCCGTGTGCTCGTTTGTGGATGCGGTGCGCTGGGCAGCGTGTTGGCCAATACCTTGGCGCGTGCGGGGGTGGGAAAGCTGCGGATCGTCGACCGTGATTTCGTGGAGATCAGCAACCTGCAACGGCAGGTGCTCTTCGACGAGGACGACGTCGCCGCCAATCTGCCCAAAGCCATTGCCGCCGCCAATAAATTGCGGCGCATCAATTCGCAAATTGAGATCGAACCGATCGTGACGGACGTCGACCACGGCAACATCCTGACGTTGCTCGACGACGTCGATTGCCTGGTCGATGGCACCGACAACTTCGAGACGCGGTTCCTGATCAACGATGCCGCGGTGAAATTGAGCGTCCCCTGGGTATACGGCGGCTCGATTGGCGCCGGCGGGCAAACCATGACGATCTTGCCCGGTGAAACGCCCTGCTTACGATGCCTGATTACCGAAGCGCCGCCGCCGGGCACGACCGAGACGTGCGACACCGCCGGCATCCTTGGTCCGATCGTCAACGTCATTGCCTCCATTCAGGCGACCGAGGCGATCAAAATCCTGAGCGGCCATCGCGAGGCGGTGCAACGCTCGCTCTTGGTCTTTGACGTTTGGGAAAACCGCTTTCTGGCGATGAAAGCGGCCGGCTTGAGAGAGGCCTCGGATTGCCCGACGTGCGTGCGGCATGAATTTGAATGGCTTTCCGGCCAGCGCGGCATGCACACTGCGGTGCTTTGCGGGCGAAACGCGGTACAGCTCGCCGAGCCCGCCCGCCCGCCGATTTCTCTCGAGGCGCTGGCCTCCAGACTCTGCGGCGTCGGCCGCGTCACGCGGAACCCCTTCCTCCTGCGACTGGAAGTCGACGGCTATACGGTCACCGTATTTCCCGATGGCCGGGCCATCGTGGGAGGCACTGACGACATCGTTATGGCCCGAACGGTGTACGCGAAGTATGTCGGAAGCTAATTAGACACGTGGAAGAAAGTATGCACTGCGCGTGGTGGCTGGGGCAGAGCTTGGCCATGTCGGATCCTAAAAGACCATTTGGCATTGCGGCCAAGCGATGCCCCGGAGCACCGCCCACCGGGGCATCGCCGCGGCATAACGCTCAAAGCGAGCTCAACTGTCGAGCAGCCGCGTCTCTGCCCCAGCCACCGCACATTTTGCCGAGCTTAGATTATTCCGCGTCCGCGTTCTAATACGTCTTGCTTGCCGGATAATGACGCCGCAGCAAATGCCGGCGCAGGGCAAATAAGACCGCCAGGTTCAGGCCCTTGGCAAGAATCAGCCAGGTGGTGAGTGCCTGTGCCTCGACAAAATCGCTCACGCCGAAAGTGAGAAAGGCCAAGGCATAGATGATCTCCAGCTTTGATTTGCGCTGGCGAGCAAACCGGCGGACGACGAGCCCTGCGACGAGGCACCAGGCGACTCCCTCCGCAAGATTGAACCAGTGATATACCGGCGAAAAACCAAACGCCTCGCCTGCCGTATGGCGCCACCAAGAATGAGTGAGCAGCGTTCGAAGAGACATCGTCATCACTCTTGGAGCGAGATTTCTCCGCGCGCGATCGCGGCGAGAAAATGACGGTTACTTTCCAGCAGTTCCGGCAGCGCCGCCATTTCTTCCAGCGTTTGCCAGTGAAACGATTCGACCTCGGCCGGTGACGATCGCAGCGCAGCGCCGGGCGACAGGCGCGCCAGCCACCAAGCCAGCTCAACCCGCCAGGGAGTCACCGATTGCCAGATGCGTCGCAACGGCAGCACGTCGACATTCAGTTCCTCTCGCAATTCGCGGATGAGGGCTTCTTCTTCCGATTCGCCCGGTTCGATGGCGCCGCCGGGAAAACAAAAGGCCCCGGGCGCCACGACATTTTGCGAACGCCGGATGACCAGCAGCCGTTCCGCGTCGCGAATGACGGCTACCGCTCCACGGCGGTTCAAGCTCGCCTCGCTCATCGAACCTTACGTCTCGCGACGGCTGGCAGCGGCGAGAAGCTTGGAGAGCGTCTCGGTGCGAATGGGCTTGATCAGGTGCTGATCGAAGCCGGCTTCTTCCGATCGCTGCCGGTCTTCCTCCTGGCCATAGCCAGTAAGCGCCGCAAGCACGGCATTGGCCAGCCCGATCTCGGCGCGTAAGCGACGCGCCACTTCGTAGCCGTCCATCCCCGGCAGACCGATGTCGACCAACACCAGGTCAGGCTGATAGCTGCCGGCGAGCTCAAGCGCCGTAGGGCCATCGTGCGCGGTGCGCACCTCATGTCCGCCGTGACGCACGAGTGCGGCCAGCGTGAGCGCTACGTCCTGGTTGTCATCGACTACCAGCACGCGCACCAGGGAGGCCGGCTGCTGGGCCGCGGTTTGCTCAGCCAACGGCTTGACGTCTACCACCGTCAAAGGCAGCTCGACGACGAATTCCGCTCCCTGATTGGGCCCTTTGCTCGACGCCCGAATTGAGCCGCCGTGCAGTTCCACAAGGTTTCGCACCAGCGTCAGGCCAAGTCCCAGGCCTCCTTCCGACTGCCGCACGGCTTGCTCCGCGCGCATGAACATGTCGAAGATATGAGGCAACAACTCCGGCGCGATGCCCATGCCGTTGTCGCTCACCCGCAGGATTGCCTCCCCGCCTCGCCGTTCAACGGCGCAACAAATTCGGCCGCCGCCGGGCGTGTACTTGACGGCGTTCACCAGCAGATTGGTGACGACCTGTTCCAGGCGTGACGGATCAGCCGAGAGATACAATTGCTTGTCGGGCAGGACGAGGTCGAGCTGTTGTCGACGCTGCTCGGCGGAGAGCCGGATGGCTTCCGCCGCGTGGCGCACGATCGCCACCAGGTCGACGTGCTCGCGCCGCAGCTCAAGCCCGCCGCGCGCAATGCGCGACACGTCGAGCAGATCATCGACGAGTCGCTCCATCTGCCGCAACTGCCGGCGCAGCACGCCGGCGGCCTGCGGATAGTCAGGATCGGCCGGCGAGAGGATTTCGGTCAGCGCCAACGCATTGGCCATGGCGCCCAACGGATTTCGCAGCTCGTGGCCGAGCAGGGCGAGGAATTCGTTCTTGCGCCGGTCGCTGGCCTTGAGCATCTCGGCTTCGCGCATCAGCCCCTGTTCGATTGCGTCGCGCATCAACCGATCGCGCTCGGCAAGCCGTTGATCTTCTGCGCGGATCGCTCCCTCGCTTTGTTCCACGTAGGTATTGACGCTGCCGATGATGGCATCGTCAAGCTCGACGCTGACGGCGCTCGCCTCGCGAGCGGTCAGCGGCCTGCCAAGCGCTTCTTCCAGAAAATCGAGCAGCACCAATCGCAAGAGCTGGTAGTCGCGGACCACTTCGCTGAGCGACCAGCCGGTTTCCCAGCGTTGCTGGCCGTGCCGGTCGGCAAATGCGATCCTGTCGGCCGATGGATCGCCCTCGGCGCGAAGCCGCTCAGCGATCGTCGCAAGCACTTCGGGCAAATGGTCGGTCAGCACCTCGTGATGTGCCCTGCGCGCGGCGGGCTGCTCTTGCAAAGCTCGCTGTTGCCAGCGACGGATCAACTCATCGCCCTGTTCGAGAATGAGTCGACCGAGCTGCTCGTGGGACTCCCTTCGTATCACCCCAGTTTTTGCCGTCATAGACACTGCCGGAACGGTTCCTTGCCTTACTTGTCAGTCTCTAGCCTGGACGGGCGGGGGTCAAGTGCCCGCACCACGACAGCCAACCGCTTTTTTGGAGGAAGCCCTGGTTTTGCACGACTTACAGGGAGTACGGATCGCGGCGAGCGGTCGTTTGCGCATTCGTGCGAACCCAGCACACGGCCCCAAACACCCTGACTTACGCAGCTCACGATCGTTTAACCGCGAGCCAACGGCTAGCGCGGAGGATAATGTTTCAATTCGCCTCAACAGCATGGATGCCTCCCATGGAGCGCTCACGACCACGGGCGCCGATGGCGGCCGGTTAAACGATCGTGCATTTGTTGGATCGGTTAGCCGGAAATCATGCCGCATCGGTGTACCGGCCGCGAAAAAAACCACTGTCAGCGGGGGCCTGATACCGGATCGCCAGCGCATCGCTCTCGATTTTGCGGCTGCCATCAGCCAGCGAGTGCAACGCCAAATCCAACACCGTGCTGGTAAGCAGCGTGCGCTCGATCGCGTATGGCGGCTGGCCGCTGGAAAAGAACTTCTCGATGTTGGCCACCAAGGGATCGAAAAAGCGGGCGCCCGGCGGGGCCGGCAGGTAAAAATTCGTCGAGATCGGTTCGTCGCGCCCCCGCACCAGCCCGGCGAAGTTCATGTCCGAAAGCTGCTCGGGCAAGTTGAGCACCGCACCCCGCGTGCCGTCGCGGTACTCGATGAGAATGGCCTTCGGTTGTCGCACGTTCTCGCGCGGGTCGCCGATGTTGTAGCTCGGGCTGCGTGCGGCGGCTGCCTGAAACAGTCTCCACGACCAACGGCCCGCGTCGCCCGCTTTCCAGACGGCATCGCCGGCCAGGCACTCGACCGACTTCACGCCCGTCTCGCCGCCCTGCCGCCGTTCGAGCATACACTGCAGCGATTCCAGCGCGTGAAACCAGTAAATCTCGTCGATGTTGCGGTCGTAGCCGTATAACAATAAACCCTCGGTAAACGGCGTTTCCAGCGGCGGCTCGACCTCGGGGATTCGCCAGGTGACGGGCAGCGATGAGCCGGCCATCAGCCCGAAGCCGAGTTTCCGCGATACCTGGACCATCTCCGCGGCGCGGCGATGATCGTAAGACAGATGCTTGTCGACGAACACCGGCACACTGCGGTTGCTGCGGCGAAACACCTCGACGATCCGTTGAAACAGCTCGTATCGCGGATAGAGAATCTGCCCGAATTCGTTGAGCGGATAATCGCCATGCTCGCAGATCAGCAGCACGGCATCGACGTCAAGCTGTTCGCCACCCAGCGCCTCGGCCACCGTCTTACTCAGCTCGACGTGATGGCGGCGGCAGACCTCGCGGCTGAGATCGTCGTCGGGGTACTGATCGTTAAACATTCGCACGAGCTTAAACGGCGGCTGATGGTGAAAACCATCGCGCGTATAACCGTGAATGAACCGTCCGGCGATGTGGTAGGCGTGCGACTTGTAGCGATAGATCGAATTGATCGCCGCCACCCGCGGCAATCGTTTCTTGGCGTCGTCTTCCGCACGACCAAAGTTAACGAGCGACGCCAACGCACCGCCTCCGGCGGCAGCCAGGAAGGTTCTCCGCGATCCCTTCTCGGTCCCGGATGGGGAGGGTGCCATGCTCAAAGCCATTCGGTTCGCGATTGCTGGATCTATACGTCACGGGTCGATATTGAGGCGTAGGTCAGGCTTTCTAGCCTGACGGCGTGAGGCTGGAAAGCCTGACCTACGTGAACGGCCAACACACCATTTTAGCTAGCACGGCGTCAATTGTACTACATCGCGCCGGCGTGGCGGGCGACGCGGAGTTGGGCACGGGCCTGCTGCTCGGCACGGTCGCGAAGTGCCATCAGCTCGGGCGTGTTCGAGGGGCGGTGGCGGGCTTCGCCGAGTTGCTCCGCGGCGACCGCGGGATCGAGCGAGCTGGCAGGTAGCGCGCGGCCGGTCAAGACGCTCACCACGTCATCGACCACTTGCACGAAGCCGCCATCGAGGTAATAGCGCGTCACCTGGCCGCCGTGCGTCACGCGCATCTCACCGTAGCCTAGCCGGCCGATCATCGGGCTGTGCAGCGGCGCAATGCCGATCTCCCCGTCGAACAACGGCAACGCCACAAATTCGGCCGACTCCTCCAGCACCGTGGCCTCAGGAGTCACGACGACGAGTTGC